>JAYVJH010000414.1:0-4374 GCA_043769455.1 Runella sp.
GAGGTATATAACCGCTGGATGCATCAAGTATATCGTAGCGAAGACTATCAGAACGACTGGGACGGAACATCTAATGTAGGTGGCCAAACTTCACAAGGACTGCCAGTTGGAACGTATTATTACAACGTTGTGATGCAAGATGCCAATGGCTTAGAGTCGAAGCGTGTCGTTAGATTTATGACAATAAACAGATAAGATAATGTTCAAGAACATTCTAAAAACAAAATGGACGAAAATGGTGCTGCTGGCCTTAATGGCTGGCGGCAGCCAAGTCCAAGCGCAGCAAGAGAAAATGTTTTCTCAGTATATGTTTAATATGCTTGCGCTCAATCCAGCCTATGCTGGTAGCCGTGATGTACTAAGTGCAACGGGCGTATATCGCAACCAATGGGGAAATATCGAAGGTGCACCCAAGACTACGAGTTTTACCATTGATGCACCCGTGAGTAAAGAAAAAGTAGGATTGGGCTTGCAAGTTTTTAATGACCAGTTGGGTCTTGAAAACTACACAGGTATATTTGCTACTTATTCTTATCGTATCAAAATCGGCGACCGCTCAACACTTGCCTTTGGTATTCAGGGGGGGGCAGCGAGCTTCCGCTGGGACTTAACGAGTGCAGTTTTGGCACCAGGTGGTGGCATAGCCGATCCAACTTTTGGTGCCAATACCACTATGATTCTGCCAAATGTTGGTACAGGTGTGTATCTGAGCAATGACAGAGGTTACATTGGTATATCGGCCCCATATTTGCTCGAAAACAACCTTGGTTCTTTCGACTCAGGCCAGTACAGAGGCAAACAACGAAGACACTTTTACATGATGAGTGGGTTGGTTTTAGGCCGTAACGCAATCAAGTTCAAGCCTTCGATGCTCGTCAAATATGTGGCAGGCGCACCACTCGGTATTGATGGAAACCTAAACGTATGGTTCAATGACCGTATCTCAATAGGTACCTCGTATCGATTCCAGCAATTTTTGGCATACAACTTAAATAATTATAAGTCAGATGCTATAATTGGTATGCTCGAATTACAGTTGTCAAATCAGTTTAGATTTGGTTATTCTTACGACCATACTATGAATGGACTGAGCGGCGACAAAAAATTCCTTACACTGCAAACACACGAAATTATGGTTCGTTACGAGTTTGGGTCGACTAAGAGTAAGATTTTGACACCACGGTATTTCTAAAAATTAAAGTATTTATTTTATTATCCCCAAAAAAGGGTGTTTTTTCGTCGAACGCTGGCAAAACCGCTTTTACGAGTAAATACCCTTTTTTATTATCCAAACTATTGAATCAAATGAAGTCCACAACTAAAATATTGATGTTGCTGATGACCTTGGCAATGCTCAGTACGTCAGCGTTTGGGCAGTCGGCTCTGTTGCAAGCAAACCGTGAGTACAGTAATTTGTCGTACATGAAAGCCGCTGAACTTTACGAAAAGGCAATCAAGGAAAACTTGAAAGATTCGACAGTGAAACGTGATGCGATTATAAAAATGGCCAATAGCTATCGGTTTATTAGAGATAACCGAAACGCAGAGCGTGCATACCGATTAGCGATAGCCAACAATAAAGACCTGACCGGCGAAAACGTTAATGTTTACATGTATTACGCACAAGCATTGGCAAGCAATGGTAAGTACGACGAAGCACGCGATGCTTACGATAAGTTTTCAAAAATGCAGACCGAAGACCAACGTGGAAAGCCTTTTGTTACCTTGTACGAAAATGTTGGCAAAATATCCAAAAATGCAGCGAGCTACTCTGTTGAGTTTTTAGATATAAATACCAATCGTGCAGAGTTTAGTCCTACGTTCTACAAAAAAGGACTTGTTTTTGTGTCGGGTCGTAATGAAGGTATCGTTACCAAAAAGGTATATAATTGGAATCAAACAGCGTTCTTGGATTTATATGAATTGCCAGATTTATCGGCCTTAACGGCTGGGCAAACAAGTAGCGTAGGGGGAGCAAAGGCATCGGCCAAAAAAACATCTGCCGCTTCGTATCTATTGGGTAAAGATGAATACACATCAAGTACTGCGAACGACACAAAGACAATTGGCTTTGGTCAAAACAGTAATTATAAGCCTTATCAAGAGCCAGCAGTAGTGTCCAAAAGTATGGGTAAAAGTATCAATTCCAACTACCACGAAGGGCCCGTTACTTTTTTCAAAGACTTTAAGAAAATATTGTTTACCAGAAATAATTTTTTGAACGGTAAATATGCAACAAGTAAGGACGGCATCAACAAACTAAAATTATATTCAGCAGATTTAGTCGGTGCTGAATGGAAAAATATAAAAGAACTACCATTTAACAACAACGACTACTCGACTGGCCACCCGGCACTTTCAAAAGACAATAGCTTGCTTTATTTTGTGTCGGATATGCCCGGCGGAATGGGTGGTACAGACATTTATGTAGCTCGTTATGAAAACGGTAACTTGTCTTCACCACTCAATATGGGGCCAGCCATCAATACAAAAGGAAATGAGATGTTTCCGTTTGTAGATGATATGGGCAATCTTTATTTTGCATCAGACGGACACCCAGGCTTAGGCGAATTAGATATTTTTTATGCCAAACTCATTGATGGTGTAATGGCCAAAAGCGCAAAAAATATGGGCGCACCTATCAACTCAACCAGAGATGACTTTGGTTTGATAACCGATGGCGAGCGCACCAGTGGCTATTTTAGCAGCAACCGCAAAAATGGTGGTGCAGATGATGATATTTACCGTTTTGATCGCAAAGGCCCATTAGAAGCTTGCCAAGAGGTAACCGTAAGCGTATTTGATGCAGAGTCAAAAGTGCCATTGGCCAATGCTGCGGTATTGGTTATAAACAAAAGCGATGCAGATGGCCAAGGCAAAACAATGACAACCGATGAAGAAGGAAATCTTAAAATATGCTTAGATAGCGATATGGATTTCTTGATTAAGGTATCGAACGAAGGTTATATCAACAACAATATGGGCTTTACAACAAAAGAATCGAGCGATTCTGATGGTTCGGCACTCGAAGTACCGATGGATAAGCTAAAACCAAAAATAAAGACCTTTACGATAAGAGGTTTGGTAACAACACAAAAAGACAGACAGCCGATTACGGGCGTAAAGGTAGTACTCAAAAACGAATGTGATAGTACAATCCAAGAAGCCATCACAGACGAAAAGGGTAGCTATCAATTTGAAGTCCCAGTTGGCTGCGACTATACCATCGAAGCCCTCAAAGATAATTTTGGAACGATGGGAAGTAAAATCAAAAATGGCGAAGTGGCCGATGCAAATATTTCAATGTTTGAAAAAGGTGACGTAATCAAAATAGAAAATATTTATTATAATACCAATAAATGGGATTTGAGACCAGAAGCAATCAAAGAACTTGATAAATTGGTGGATTTGATGAACAAATACCCCAAAATGCAAATAGAGTTTGGTTCGCACACAGACAGCCGCTCATCTACCAAATACAACAAAACACTGTCAACCAAACGCTCGAAAGGTGCAGTAGCCTACATTGTCAAAAAAGGTATTGCGGCAAAACGAATCAAGGCCATTGGATACGGCGAGAGCCAGCCAGTCAATAAATGTAAAGATGGTGTGGTATGTACTGAAGAAGAATACCAACAAAACCGTCGTACAGAAATGAAGATTTTGAACTTGTAATACCCATTTTTAGTTCGACACAACAAAGGCAGAAGCTCAAAAGGTTTCTGCCTTTGTTGTGATTGATCTTAGATATTTATGAATTTAAGTACTTATTTAAAGGTAATACAGCATTTTTATTTTGATAACTTACTGATTAACAGCATTGTATTTAACTCACGACTCCTTAATTAGCGAGATGCTCAAAGATAAATTAGGCTTAAAATAATAGCATTAACGGCTCTATAATTCCAATATTTTTTGTAATATTGAAACTGTATCGACAAACAGATTTAACATAAATCAATGAACAATAAAAGCTCAACTATAAAAAAAACAGTTGTACTATTTTTAATAAGCACCTGCACAGTATTTGCACAGCGAGAAGTACAGTATCAGCAATATTTAATGAATCCAATGGCAATAAACCCAGCTATGGCGGGGTCGTCCGAAACTTTTAGATTGACCGCTGCCTTTAGAAGACAATGGATACAAAATATAAGTGGGCTACCATTGAGCCAAACTTTTTCGATGGACGGTAGAGTGGGTTCTAACGAAGATAAACCCGCTGCACGTCAAGGCTTTTTTGGGTTGGGCTTGCAAGGTATATTAGACAGAACAAGCCTTACTAACAATTCGGGCGTGTTTGGTAATGCGGCCTACCACTATCAAATAGACGACAATCAACGTATTTCATTTGGAATTACCGCGGGCGTGAAT
>JAYVJH010000415.1:0-17866 GCA_043769455.1 Runella sp.
AGTTTATCTTAAAAAATATGACACAGACCCCAAAACTCTACATCGTACCTACGCCCATTGGCAATCTCGATGATATTACGCTGCGAGCCATCAACGTACTCAAAACTGTCGATGCCGTTTTGGCCGAAGACACTCGCACCTCTGGCCATTTGCTCAAACATTTGGGCATCAGTAAGCCCTTGCAGAGTTATCACATTCACAACGAACATCAGACCGTCCAGCGGATCATTCAGCGTATTCTGAAAGGCGAAACCATTGCGCTCGTTTCAGATGCAGGCACGCCTGCTATATCAGACCCTGGGTTTTTGTTGGTCAGAGAATGTGTCAAAAATAATATCACTGTCGAATGTCTGCCTGGCCCAACGGCCTTTGTACCTGCACTTGTCAATTCGGGTTTGCCTGCCGATAGATTTATTTTTGAGGGATTTTTGCCCCATAAAAAAGGCCGCCAAACTCGGTTGATTGAACTCAGCACCGAAGAACGGACTATGGTTTTTTATGAATCGCCACATAGACTACTCAAAGCCTTGGAGCAATTTAAAACCTATTTTGGTGCCGACCGTCAGGCTTGTGTATCGCGAGAATTGTCAAAAATATTTGAAGAAAATGTAAGAGGAACGGTTCAGGAAATTATTGATTATTTTGCAGAAAAAACCATCAAAGGCGAAATCGTGATTGTGGTAGCGGGTAAATCTTGATCAAGAATGTGAATTTAAAACTATAAAAACCTTAACTTTGCGGCCTAAAACAAAAGAAATATAAGGTGAAGGCTTATCTACCAAAAATATTTTTCATTCTACATTTTACATTTTACATTCTACATTTAGCTTCTGCCCAATATTACCAATACCCCATCAAGCCAGGACAAAAAGGTACGTTGGCAGGTGTTTTGGGAGACCTGCGAACCAATCACTTTCATGCAGGTATTGATGTCAGAACTGAGCAACGAGAAGGGCTGGAAGTACTTGCCGCCGCCGACGGCTATGTGTCCAAAATCAAAGTACAGACCAATGGCTATGGTAATGTACTGTTTGTAACACACCCCAACGGCCAGACGACGGTTTATGCGCACCTAAAAAAATTTAATGACCCAATAGCCCAATACGTCAGAGCTAAACAATACGAAAAGCAAACTTTTGAGATTGAAATAAAGCCAAACATTGACCAGTTTAGGTTTCAGAAAGGGGACGTAATTGCGCTTTCGGGCAATACGGGCGGCTCGGCTGGCCCACATCTTCATTTTGAAATCAGAGACCAAAACGACAACCATCTCAATCCACTCGAATATGGTTTTGACGAAATAGAAGACACAACACCACCATTTTTTCAGTCGCTGGCATTTAGACCGACCACACTCAATAGTCGTGTCAATGGCGAGTTTGAGCGTGTCTCTACTCGACCAATTCGCCAACGAGACGGTACATATTCGCTCTCACAACCAATATCGGGTTATGGTCAAATAGGGCTTGAACTCGTCGCTTTTGACTTTATGGACGGAGTGCAGTTTAGAAATGGAGTGAATTGTGTAGAAATAAAAATGGACGGGCGAGAGGTTTTTAATTACACCATGTCCAATTTTCCGAGTACATCGACACGAGACTATAATAACCTAATTGACTATGCAACAGAACAAAAAATGGGAGTACGTTTCTTGAAATGCTACAACCCAGACGGCAACGAATTTGATTTGTATAAAACCAACGGTCATAAAGGCAAGCTCAACATAACAGATACGCTCGAACACGAAGTAGAGATAACGCTTTTTGATAGCTACGAAAATGCCTCGACCCTCTATTTTACAATCAAAGGCCAAACGCCCAACTTTGATTTTACTCAAACCACCGAACCACTCAGTAACCCTACATATCTAAAAGCCGATGCTACCGAAAACATATTGAAAATCAGTGCTTATGGCGTAAACGGCGTACCCATTGACGCACAGTTGTTTGGCAAAAAAGGCATAACCCAAATCAAGCCAGCTTATCGAATTGGCTATGAAGTAGTGTATCTGTACGACTTGCATGGCCAGTTGCCAGATTCGGTACAGGTTGGCAACAAAGTACTGAATCTGAACTATCAATCTAAAATCTATCCGCAGCGGCTCAATACTTACAAAGGAAATAATTACAGTATTAATTTCAAAAAACAGTCGCTCTTTGACACACTTTATTTGACCTCAAAACGAACACCAACAGGGCTTACAATCGCAGACCAAACGCTACCCTTACGAGACGAAATAAATGTAAATTTTGTACCTGAGACAGCTATCACAGACCCACAACATACCCACGCTTACCGCAACGATGGTGGACGGTTGAGATTTCAGGGGGGGAGATGGCGGGGGCAGTTGATTGATTTTTCGACTCGGGAGTTAGGTGTTTTTGTGCTGGCTACCGATAGCGTACCGCCACGAATCAGAATAAACCAAGCCAACAAACGAAATATTGTGGCGCACATCAGCGATGGTATGTCGGGTATTGACAAGTTTAATGTCTATGTCAATGACCAATGGGTGTTGATGAACTACGACTATAAACGTGCCTTGATTTGGTCAGAAAAAGAAGTCGATTCGTTGGATTTTGAGGGAAAATTACGAGTCGAAATAACCGACCGTGCAGGAAATGTAGTAACGTTGGAAAGTGAAATCAAAGAAGTGGCTACTAAAACGGCAATTCGTCCAAAAAAGAGTGTAGCCAAACAAAAAAAGCGAAAACGTTGAAGTAGTTTAGTGCCATATACTCACGACCACGTAAATTATTCTTTGGTTTGATAAATATCGTTCAACTTTGGCTTTCCATCGCTCACCACCACATCAGGATACATATAGCTGTTATTTATTGGGTTGTGAGTACTCATATCGTTTTGATAAACGGCATGTGGCATCTGCCGAAGATGAAACCAAATAAGAGCGAACAAATTGCCCGCTATAAAATTATGTTTTTAAGAAGCCCTGGCCATTGGTATAATTGTTTGAAATAAATATTCATGCCTATCAATGCTATTACGCTCAAAATCCAAATAGGTTTCTGCAGTTGTGGTGGTGGTAAGGAGCATATCTCAAAGGTTATATGAGTGATTTTTGGGTAAAAATAATGCTAAAATTGTATAAAATAATATTTGTCGTCCATAATTTCGGGCAAAGCCCTTAATTAGTATTAACTTTGCGGCCTAATTCTAACTTTGAATTTATTTTATGTCATTGCAAATAGGCGAAAAAGCACCATTGTTCAGCGCAAAAAACCAAGATGGAAAAGTCGTTAGTCTGACTGATTTTGGAGGTCAAAAGCTGGTCTTGTATTTTTACCCAAAAGACGACACCCCAGGCTGTACTGCCCAAGCATGTAGCCTCAGAGATAACTACACTGCACTGTTGGCACAGGGTTATGTAGTGTTGGGAGTGAGTACAGACGACGAAAAAAAACACCAGAAATTTATCAAAAAATACGATTTGCCGTTTTCATTATTGGCCGATACTGACCAAAAAATAGTGAACGACTATGGTGTCTGGGTCGAAAAATCAATGTACGGACGAATCTATATGGGTACAGCCCGAACTACTTTTATTATTGACGAGCAGGGTATTATATCAGAAATTATATCAAAAATAGACACCAAAAACCATGCGGAGCAAGTTTTGGGTAGTGCGTCCTGAGTCTTGGGTCGTGAGAAAAAAATAATTAGAATGAATAATTTTAAGAATTTAGTTGTTTGGCAAAAATCAATAGAACTGGCTATAATTGTTTACAATATTACGGGAAGATTTCCAGCTCAAGAAAAATATGGACTGATATCTCAGATGAATCGCTCGGCGGTTTTCAGTTGCCTCTAATATTGCAGAGGGTGCAGGGCGAAATAATACAGGCGAATTTTATCAGTTTTTGGGTATTGCCAATGGCTCAATCAGCGAACTTGAAACCCAGAGCATTATAGGGTATCGCTTAAAATTTATTGCCGAAGCAGACTTTGTTAGGTTATCAAGTGAAATTGACACAATACAAAAACTCATTTACAGATTAAAAGAATCATTAAAAAAATAAAAACGATGCAAAACACAGCTACTATTGACCCAAGACCCAAGACCCAAGACTTAGGACAAATTGCCTCCCAAGTCCGCAGAGACATTTTACGCATGGTACACGGCTGCCAGTCGGGCCACCCAGGTGGGTCTTTGGGCTGTGCAGATTTGCTGGTAGCACTGTACTTTCAGCAAATGAAAATTAGCAATCGCAAAGGTAAAGGCGGCCACCTGAGTTTTAATATGGACGGACGTGGCGAAGATTTGTTTTTCTTGTCAAATGGCCATATTTCACCTGTATTGTACTCGGTGCTTTCTCGCAGGGGTTATTTTGAACCTGCCGAAATGGCCACCTTTCGTAAACTTAATACTCGTTTGCAAGGTCACCCAACCACACACGAACACCTGCCAGGTATTCGTATTGCTTCTGGCTCGTTGGGGCAGGGGCTATCGGTAGCGATTGGGGCGGCAACTGCCAAAAAAATGAACGGCGACAGCACACTCGTCTATTGCCTCATGGGCGACGGCGAGCAGCAAGAGGGCCAAGTATGGGAAGCCGTACAGTTTGCACCCAATAATAAAATAGATAATCTTGTGGCGTTTATAGACGTAAACGGCCAACAAATAGACGGCTCAACCGACAAAATAAATAGTAATCGAGACCTAACGGCCAAGTACAAAGCCTTCGGCTGGAGAGTATTGAGCATGGACGGCAACAACATGGAAGAAGTGGTAACAACTCTCAAAAAAATAAAAAGACTCACAGGCAAAGGCCAGTCGATAGCCGTCATGATGAAAACCGAAATGGGGCAGGGCGTGGACTTTATGATGCACACTCACAAATGGCACGGCACAGCACCCAACGATGAGCAACTGGCCGCTGCTTTGGGGCAATTAACCGAGACTTTGGGCGATTATTAAACAATGTATAATTAAAATGTTGAATTTTAACCTTTTTGTGTAATTCAGTGATTTCGGTGCGCTAAAAATATGAAAATCAAAAGCCTGCATATCAAAAATTTTAAGTCTATCGTGGACTTAACGCTCACCGAACCCAACCCCTTTACGGTGTTTGTGGGGCCAAATGGTGCAGGTAAGTCTAATATCTTTGAGGCATTGGAGTATAGGTTGTTTAGTTATAAATTTGGTGATTTATATAAAGATTTGAATAGTTTATTCCCAAATGTTTTTTCCTATAAACCCGTAATAAAAGGCTCATTACTCAGTCATATGCCCGCTATTGAGATACGTTTCGATACTTTTAAAATATTAGACTTAGGTATGATGATAGTAAGATCTGGTGAAAGAAAAGGTGCTGACGATTTTTTTGAGTTTCGGGAAGACGTTAATTATTATCAATTTGTAGATAACCATTCTGAAATATTTATAAAAAATAAGAACAGAGAAAAAGTAAATTTAAAAGGCGATAACAAACTTTCTACTTCTTGCGATAACCTCGAAAAAGTCTTAAAGCGTATTTTACAAGACCCTGACAAAAAAGAAGAAATAACGGACTGGTTGCAATTATTGATTCCAGAATTTGAAAACGTAGAAATTGATGCTGCCGATAGGCTCAAAGTCAAAGAAAAATCGCACGCCGATGCATTTGAAAAAGACCTCATTTCCGACGGCACTTACAATATATTGGCCTTACTGACAGCCGTATATCAGTCGGACGAGCCGCAGTTTTTGTGTATCGAAGAGCCAGAAAATGGGCTTAATCCTTATGTAGTGCGTAAATTAGTAGATTTTTTCAGGGCCGCCTGCCAAGAAAAAGGACATTATATTTGGCTCAATACCCACTCACACGACTTAGTGGCTTGCTTAGAGCCAGAGGAGGTAGTGGTAGTGGATAAAATTGGTGGCGAAACCAAAATCAAACAGGTCAAGGGTATGAATCTTCATGGTTTAGACATGGCCGAAGTCTGGCTTTCGGGAGCATTGGGAGGGGGAACGCCATGGTAAAAGTAGGTTTTATTGTGGAGGGTGATACCGAAAAGCAAATCATCAAATCTGAATCTTTTGATAATTTATGTAAAGACATGGGAGTTGAAATAATTAGCAGTGTTTTTCCGCCTCATAAAAAGAGAGACAACGGTAAAGATATGTTCAAAGATGCCACTAAATTAGCCGCTTTTGCAAATATTTTGTACGACATGGGTGCAGAGTATATTATTTGTATGCGAGATTTAGAAAATTTGCCTTGTATCACTTCGGCTAAGTCTGAAATTGACACAACCGATAACAGAATACGAAAAGTAGTTGTCGTAAAAAAAATAGAAGCGTGGTTTTTGTCAGATACCGAATTGATGAAAAAGTACTTTGGAGAAAAATATGTAGTACAGTTTCCCGAAGTAGTATATCCCGAATTTATTGAAAAGCCAGACGAAAAATTAAAAGAAATTTCGGTAGCAACCAGAAATGGAAGAGGTATTGGCGATAAATTACTATTTGCCAAGAGTCTGATTAGAAACGGCTTTTCAATACAACGTGCTGCCACACACCCAAACTGCCATAGTGTCAAATATTTTATAAACAAACTGGCTTTCGTTCTCCCAACGGGGGCCATTATAACACCCCCTCTGGGGGACGGGGGGCTATTATGAAAAAATATACATTTACAGAAAAAAAAGACACTCGTTCTGGTTTTGGGGCGGGTATGCAGGTGTTGGGACAAACCAACCCAAACGTTGTAGCACTTTGCGCCGACCTCATTGGCTCGCTTAAACTCGATGCCTTTATTAAAGAAAATCCCGATCGATTTATTCAGTGTGGTATATCGGAGGCCAATATGATAGGCATGGCGGCAGGGCTTACCATCGGCGGTAAGATTCCGTTTGCGACTACTTTTGCCAATTTTGCCACAAGCCGAGTTTATGACCAAGTGCGGCAGAGCGTGGCTTATTCCAACAAAAACGTCAAGATTTGTGCATCACACGCTGGCCTAACGCTGGGCGAAGATGGTGCAACGCACCAAGTACTGGAAGATTTGGGCATGATGAAAATGTTGCCAGGCATGACCGTCATCAACCCTTGCGACTACAACCAAACAAAAGCCGCTACCATTGCCATCGCTGATTATGAAGGCCCTGTTTATTTGCGTTTTGGTCGTCCCGTTGTGCCAGTATTTACAGATGCCGACCAAAAATTTGAAATCGGTAAGGCTTGGAAAGTAAACGAAGGTAAAGATGTTTCTATTTTTGCAACAGGCCATTTGGTTTGGGAGGCCATATTGGCAGGCGAAATGCTCGAAGCTGAGGGCATTGATGCCGAAATTATTAACATTCATACCATCAAACCATTGGACGAAAAAGCGATTTTGGCTTCAATTAAGAAAACAGGTTGCGCTGTCTCGGCAGAAGAACACCAAATAGCAGGTGGTTTGGGCGACAGCATAGCTCAGGTGATTGTCAAAAATCAGTTAGTGCCGTTGGAATATGTAGGCGTAAAAGACAGTTTCGGCGAAAGTGCCACCCCAGCCCAACTCATGGAAAAATACGGCCTCACTGCCAAAGACATAGTAGCGGCTGCTAAAAAAGTGATAAGCAGAAAAAAGGCTTAGAAAATCTAAAAAGTACGCATAGTTATTTAACAAACTACTCTCACGTTACCAAAATCAACCAATTTTGGTAACGTGAGAGTAGTTTGTTTTTAAGTACTTATTCAAAAGTAATACGGTGTTTTAAATTTGATAACTTACTGATTAACAGCATTGTACTTAACTAACGACACCTTAATTCCAGACCAAAATCTTTTTAGTAAAACTATTGCCAATTTCATCAAATGCCTTGATAATAATTAGGCCATTTTTGGGTGAAATAGAAAGTTGATAAATCCCATTTTTATTTATTACTTTGGTCAAAATATTTCTACCCAATTCATCACAAACAGTAAACTGCGGATTGCTTAAATTGGTTTTGGTCAAAACATTGCCATCGTTAAAACCGTCTATGACCTCAAAGTAGTTTTCGTTGATTTGGTAATTGGCTGCCACGATTCTTGAATAAGAATAAGTTGCGTCTTTGTCCACCATTTTGAGGCGATAATAATTCAGACCTTCGATAGGTTGCTCGTCTTTGAGTGTATAACGTACCAAATCGGCTGACTCTGAAACGGCTTGCTTTCTACCGATAGTCTCAAATGACTTGGCATCGGTACTTTTTTGTACGTCAAAATAATCGCTGTTGGCTTCAGATGATGTTTCCCAGTTGAGTGTAACGTTAGCATCGTCTTTTTTGGCTACAAACGACACCAGCGTTACGGGCATCGGGCAAGCCGCACGGGTTAGATTAATGGCACCAAGACCCATTGTTTGACCCGAATAGCCCGTTGGAAAACTTGTACCAATGTCCGGGCCATTGTTCCAAGTAAACGAAAACCCCGAAATTGTACCTGCATAGCCTATCGTTGGAGAGTTGGCCAGTGAACTACTGGAAATATTATTTGTACCTGTGATAGTAGAATTGGTATTGTCTATGGTATGAACTGCCGCCGAGCCACTGGCTGGGGTTATGGTTGGGCTTCCATCAAAAGTAACTTTATCTTGAAACGTAGGTGTGGCAATAGTTGTAGCGGTTCTATCGATTTGCCAAACTGTAAAGTTTACGTTTGATACTGGTTCGCTGAATGTTACAGTCCATACCAAACTCTCGCTGGGATTGTCAAATTTTACGTTGGTATTCAGTCGGTTAGATGTTCCCGTCCCTGCTGGACCTGAGTTGCCTGCATTTACATCGTCTATACCTGTTCCGCTCAAAGTTAATGTAACCACAATAGGGATTGCACAGCCTGGGATAGTTACATTTTGAGTGTAAACTGTTTCAGTGGCGTTGGCAGTGGCTGTTGTCCAGTTTGTTGTGCCTGTACCTTGGGCAAACGAAGCAAAGGCGAAAGCAAGCAAAGCGAGTATTAAAAATGTATTTTTCATGTTTTTAATCTTGTTATTGATTTAAAATTACATAGCTCTTGATACCATAGAGTCGGTAACTGACCCTACTTTGAGTGTGATGGCACGTACAGAACCAATTTTGCATAATTTTGGCGTTGTATATGGTTTAAGTCTTGTTTTGGTCGGTGATGTTTGTGGTTGCATAGTTTTGGTATTTCTTTAATTGGAAGATTTGTTGTTGGTTATTGTGTAGAATCCTGAAATTTTTTTGCTCTATTGTTTAATGATAATTTTACGATAGACCTGACCATCATTTTTACGAATTTGTAAAATATAAGGTGCTGGGTTGAGGTCAGATAGGTCAATGGTTTGTTTGTTACGCTCCACACCCATCAACTGTCCCATTACTGAATAAATCAAGACTTCGGTTGGCTGGCTGCCATCTAAGAACTTAACTTGAAATTGATTGATGACAGGATTTGGGTAAATAACAATAGCGGGGTCTTCGTTGGCAGTATTTGGGTCGATGACGGCTACGATTCTCGAATAAGAAAACGAGCCATCAAAATCAATTTGTTTGAGGCGGTAGTAGCTAATATTCTTAAAGGGTTGTTGGTCAATAAATGTGTAGCTATTTGCTTGATTGGTGCTACCGTTTCCTTTAATGATTCCGATTTTTTCAAAAGACTTAGCGTTAGACGACCGCTCTATTTCAAAAGCGTAATTTTGTTGCTCACCAGCCGTTTTCCAGTTAAGTAATACCTCATTTGTTGTCATTTTTCCATCAAAACTAATCCATGTAACAGGCATAGCGTTGGCCGCAAAAGAAAAACGAGCAATGACAGGAAAGTGGTCGGAGGTGGCCGTACCACCAATCGACGGGCGAATAACTTTAACAGAGTTGGGAATATAGTTAATACCACTCGGTACAGTCGTTGCATCAGAGCCTATTTCGTTTGATATAATCAGGTGGTCGATGATGTCAGGAAAAGAAGCTGTACTCGAAATATTACAGTCGCTCAGTTGTTTAGATACAGTGCTATATTGGGTGGTAGCGGCATTAAAATTATTGAAAGAAGACGGGTTTGGCCCACCAGTAGTATAAATCGACTGGTCTGCATCGTCGTTCAAGTCGCCCATTACCATTACGTTATCTGTTGGATAAGTTGTGTCGAGGTACGATTTTAGGGCGGCATAGTCGCCTTGTCGTCTTGTATAATCTGTTTGCGTATTACCAGCTTTGGCATGAAGACCAACTAATTTTAGGCTCTTGGTAACACCGTTAATGGTGGCATTGCAGGTCATCAGCAAAGGCACACGGCCCGATGCCCAGTTACTACTACCTGCCGTTGGTGTCAAAATTTGACTTGCGGCTACGTTAGTAATAACTGCTGTGTTGTAAACAAAACATACTTTTTGAGCCAATGTCGCAGGGTCGGCGGGATTTTCGGGGGCATCGTCCCAGCGAGAGTAGTACTGCGTACCGCATTGCTTGGCGTAAGTAATACCAGTAGCCGAGTTTAGAAGTGCAATTTGTTGGTCTAATTTTGAAATATCACAAACCTCTGTCAAACAAAACACATCTGACTGCATGGCCTGCATTTGTTGCCTTACGTTGGCTTGTTGTTGGGCTTCGTTGGTTGGCCCAAAGCCAGTGTTTCCAAACCATTCTATATTCCACCAAGATACATCTAAGGTATTATTGAGTGGAATCGCTGCCCCACCTGTGCCAATACCCATACAAGCAGGGTTGGCCATTGTACCAGGTACATCAGCTACAAAACGGGGTAATAATTGGCATACACCATTAAAATACCCAACGACACCTGTAATATTGACTGTACCAGTCGGACGAGTGGCACCAACCAAGTCAGTACCCGATTGTACTCTCATAAGTGTACCATCGCTTAGGGTATAGTTGGTGTTGCCTACAAAAGTGGTACCTGCTGGTGCGCCAATACTCACACCATTTAGTGTTACCAACTGCCCTTGATTGGCGCAAAGTGTGGCTGTTGTTACGGTTTTGGGTGTAGGTATTGCATTTGGAGATGGCGTTACTACAAAACACGTAATGTCTTTCAATTCGACTTCGGTATTAAACAGAGCATAAGCCCCTGTAACTTGCACCTCATCGCCGATATTGAGCGGCGACGGTACAGTTGCAGTTGTGCCTGTACCCGTAAAAAGTAAAATACCCCCCGTTGCATCTTGAATATAAATATTGGCACCGTTGATAAAAGTTACTCGCCCTGTTGTGGTATAAATAGTACCAGCAGTACCGCTTCTTACCAGACTTATGGCCGTAGAGCTACCGCAAGCCCCCGTTCCTGTTGAGGCAAATACAGTACCTGCCAGCGAAACACCCTGGGCGGTTGTGCCTGTACTCGTAACACCGACCGAGCCAGAATAAGAATTGGGGGCAAGACCTGCTATCAGGCGGCTGTAAATCGTCTGATTGACCGATCCAGTTGTAGGCGTAAGCATGAGCGCAGCACTTGAATAAGTAATACCGTCTGTCGAAATTTCAAAGTTTGTAGGCGGCGTTACGCTCACATTTGCTGTCAGGTTGCTACCAGATACCATAAAAGTTTGCGCCGCCGACGGCCCACCACCCTGTGTATAATTGAAGTTCGTAAGTATATTGGGCGACACTGCAAGCGTAGGGGTGGTAGTAGCAGACGTATATGTCAGCGAAAAATCATCAATACCACTCGTTGGTCTATTACCAGAGCCAGTTGAGGCTGTCAATGCCACAACCCTGAGCCACAAAGGCTGACTTTGGTTGTTGATTGTCGCTGGCAACATTCCAGATAGTGTATTATTGGTAAATGCACTACCACCTGTTGTACCCGTGGCAATGGTAGTAAAACTTGTAGGCATACTACCGAGTGCATATTGCAATGCCCATGTTGTGGTTCTTGCAGATGCTACATCTAATGATTGTAGTTTGATACTTGCCGTAAATCCTTGAAAGCCTGTTGTGTTAGTAAATTGTGCCGCAAATGCTGCCCCTGGGTCGCCGATAGTACCAGTCTGGCGAACTGATAGCGCACGGTCGGTATTGGCGTTTTGGACAGTGGCAGCATCGCCTGACGTAGAGCCGTTGGCCGATGCTGTATTTCTAAAATTTCCAGTAGTAGATGCCCATGAGGTTTGAGCCGTTGTAAGCGTAGAAGCCGTCCCCAATGTCGTTGCCGTGGCGCCTGTATATACTCCCCAGCCAGCGGGCAAAGCAGTACCAACGGTATTAAAGTTTTGGGTGTAGCTGACACCAGTTAGTGTAACTTGTGCCAGACTGGTCGTACAATAACTACAAATTAGTAGTAAAATTAGGTGTAGCCGTTTTATCATTTGTTTGTGTTTTAGTTTACTGCAAATTTAGTACGTCAATTCTATAAATAATATATTTAATGTTATTTTAATGTAAATTTATTTTGAACTTCCTGTAAGTAAGTAGTTCAAAATAAATATTTTGTATTATCGTCAGTAGTACGGTTGATGTAGAATTTTATGGTAGTCTTATAAATGTAATGCTCATAACGCCATCGCATGGTGTTTTCACCTGCAACACAACCTTATAAAGGTAGGACTACCAATTTTATTTATGAGATAGTCATATAAAACCGTGCCACCAATTAAATTTGCTCTATTACTTATTTTATTCACGTTACGCAACCCAAAAACAACACCGTAGGTGTGTACTGTTGGTAGTTAAAATAAGTAATTGAATAGAGTAAAGCCCCAGCGGGGCGGCCTGTTGCGAGGTTATGCACATAGTGTTTTTATGTTACTACTGCGCCAGACCGTCAATAGTAAGCCTCTTTGGGACTTTTGCGTAACATGAACTTCACTATCTACCCCAGCTTGGCGTAGGGGTATTTTCGTCAAAAAGTTCGTCGATGTAATATTGGCGGCGAGGCCGTTTGTCGCACACATCGCCACCCAGCGGGTAGCGGCAGGTCGAGTAGGTTTCTACATTGTCGGGGTTCATTAGGCTTTTGTATATGCCATTAGTAAATTTATTGGTGCGGTGGCTACGGGCGAGGTAGCAGTGGCCTAATTCATGAAAAACCAATGATTCACGAGCTTGTTCATAAGCATCTTTCCAGCAAGCAGGGTCAGTATCAAGCACAATATATTGCTGTTTGGCAGTGAGGCTTTTGCAACGTCCGCACACAAAATCACCATCGGCATCGGCAAATTCCACTATAAGGTTATTGATTTTTATGTCAATTCCTCGCTTTTTGGCTTCGGCCACAAAGCTATCAATATATGGTTGTACCTCGGCCGGAATTTTTAGCTCTGGGTCGGGTACTTTCTGACAACTCAACAATACGAGCAAAAAGTAGATACCGATATAACTTTTTTTCATCTTCAACGTTTTAAGCAGTAGTACACATTAACATTCAAATTTATGAAAAAGCTTTGTATTTATTTCTCACTATTTTTACTTTTTGGCTGCGTGTCTGTTCGCTCAAATGTAGGTGCTGTGCCGAGTTTTAGTAAAATATTGGTTATCCTAAAAATGAACCATGCCAACGATGACCATGCCAATAAGTATTTATGGGTATTTCCCAAAAAATACGACGTCTGTGCCATTGCCCACGACACTATCTCAATAGTGAGTCTCAAAGAAAGAACTGACCAGTGGCTTAACCAATGTCAAAGCGAAGCTATTTTGACCATTACAACCCAACAGGTGGGCTTCTATCAGAGTTATTTTATTGGCGATTCTTATGTTCCAAACGAACGAAATTATGAAATGTTTGCAGAAATGAGATTATTGGCCGACAATAAAGTGTTCTGGAAATCAAAAATACATACCAGCCCTCTGACAGGCGAAACATTTAATCCTAAGCGTATTGTCGATCAACTAAAATTGGACGGAGTGTTGAGCGAGTAGCCACTACTCTCTACTACGCACTTCATACGAACGCCCGTATTTCTTTTTCTTTTCTGCAACGTGGTCTCTTCGTACATTTACTTTGCTGTTTTTGGCTGATTTTTCATGGTAAGCCGGCCCAACGTTTTCTCTCAATAGTTTTTTGGTAGGTGGTGCTTTAAATTTTATTTGAGGCTGTTCTTCCAATAATATTTTGTCTGAAATTGTTATACTTTCGGGCAAATCAAATGCTGGAACTACATAGTTCATCAGTTTTTGTATTTCGGTCAAATAGTCTTTTTCCTTTTCGGTAACAAACGAAATAGCCACACCTTCTTGCTCTTTTCGGCCTGTACGCCCTATGCGGTGAATGTAAATTTCGGGAACGTCGGGCAAATCAAAATTGATAACGTGCGACACCTCAGATACGTCCAAGCCTCTGGCAATAATATCTGTGGCAATCAAAGCACGGCAGCTACCTGTCTGAAAAGCATTGACAGCCGCAAAGCGATGGTTTTGGTTTTTGTTGGAATGTATCACCGACACCAACTCGCCAAATGACTCTGACAACTGCTCATAAACCAAGTCGGCAAGGTGTTTGGTTGATGCAAAAACCAGTACCTTACTCATGGCCGAGTTGTTGGTCAATAATGATTTTAGGAAGTTGATTTTAGTGTAAAAATTAGGCACTTGGTAGCAACTCTGCAAAATATTGTCGAGCGGAGTACCAACTGGCGTGGCTTCAACTCGTATCAAATCATTGAAATAAGTACCAATCAAAGTTTCGACTTCGGCAGTAATAGTAGCCGAAAACAATAAATTTTGGCGGCGGTCGGGTAGGGCATCAAATATATTTTTGAGTTGTGTTCTAAACCCCAAATTGAGCATTTCGTCAAACTCGTCAATCACCAATCGCTTTACGCTCTTGGGTTTCAGTATGCCCGATGCCAGCAAGTCCACCAATCGGCCTGGTGTACCCACAACTATATCTGCACCTTTGGCTACTTCGGCGGCTTGTGGTTTGAGATTTACGCCTCCATACACGCCCACGGCCGTCAGGCTCATGTATTTGGTTAATTTTTTTGTTTCTTCCAATACCTGAATTACCAACTCACGAGTTGGAACAAGAATGAGCAACTGCGGTACTTTTTCTTTCTGAAACTGAAACTGTCGGAGACACGGCAATAGGTAAGCATACGTTTTGCCAGTGCCTGTTTGGGCTATGCCACACACATCTTTGCCCGACATTACCACCGAAAACACTTTTTCTTGAATCGTCGTTGGTGTACTAATTCCCAAGTCGTCAAGTGCGTTTAGGAGCGATTTATTTAGATTTAATTGGTCGAATGTCATAGTGTTGTTCAAATCTAAAATATTTTAGACGGTTTTAGTGTGGCTTCCTGAATACGTTTAGTAATCTGAGAAAGTTTTAATGGTTTCAGTAGCTTGGGTGGGTCGATTGATGGGTCTTTATGTAGTACGCAGAAATTCAGATTTGAGAAAAAAACGAGAAAAATCTTTATCTCTTTGGTCTAATTGGGCACTCCATTCAATGGTATCTAAAATTTGTTTTGAATCATAGATTACACACATTTCTTTCCACTCTTCAAGAGTTCCACGTTCTAACACCCGCTCAATGACGATTTTATACGACTTTTGGTAATTGAAAGTATTTAAGTCGTATTCCCACAAAAGAGCTGTATTTATTATATTGGGTCGTTCCATTATTGTTGTGTATTTACTCAAATATACAAAAAACATTAGCATTAACAAACCTTATTTATTCTTGTAAAACTTATCTAAAAACTCGTAACGGGCATCGTTTGTAGCTTTTTCGGCTCTCGACTCGGTATCAATAATCATCACTGGGGGCGTGCTGTCGCCTGCTTTGGCTGTTGGCCATTCGGGTAGTTTTGAGCCGTTTGGGTTTCCTGTTTTGATAAAATTGGCAAAATAACTAAGCATTGTTTCCGAAACTTTATAGTCGTCGGCTGTCCACGCAAACTCTTTGATGCGGCTGAGGTTTCCCATACAATATTCGATTTCGCAGGCGTGCGGTGCGCCTACGGCTTTGGTTGGCTCTGGTGTATTAGTGTCTTTTTTGAGCGTGCCTCCAGCCAAACCTGCCGCCATTGAGTTGTCGGCCAGAGCGGGGCGTAGCTTACTGTACAAATACCGATACACAGGCTGAATACTGTTGTTACGGTGCAAGTCAAACCATTTCCAAGTACTGTACGATATAAATCGGTCAGCAGCCAGAGCCGTTGCCGACAGTTCTATTTCTTTGTCTGAGCCATGCGGGTATAATTTCATAACTTCTTCAAAATCAGTCGAATATTCGGCCTTTACTCGTCTTGTATAATTTTCTTCGTTATAAGGTAGCCCTTGCATAAATGCCTGGCCAGGTATTTCGGCAGAGTTCCAGCCCAACAGTAACGGTACTTGCGCTTGCTCTTTGGCCGCAAAAATTTGGGGAATGGTTTTGGGTAAAAAATAGCCATCAATCACAATCGGAAAACCGAAGAGTTTAGAGTCAGCAAAAACTTCATATACATCTCTGTTCGATAATGCTCTAAATGCTTTGATTGACCCAATGCCATTTTTCCTTAAAAAATCTACGCCCATTTTTTCGGCTTCGGCCAATGGCACTGGGGCCATAGTGGGTGTAATACCCGCACCACTCTCGCCTATTGCACCAGCTATTAAGTTTCTTGACATCGGCGACGACATTTGCATACTGACCGCAACCGAGCCAGCCGACTCACCCGCCAATGTGATTTTTTTTGGGTCTCCACCAAAGGCCGCTATGTTTTTTTCGACCCATTTCAAAGCCGCAGCTTGGTCCAACATTCCGTAGTTGCCAGAGGCTTTGTAGGGTGCTTCGGCAGAGAGTTCGGGGTGAGCCAAAAATCCAAAAATATTCAAACGATAATTACAAGTTACGACCACGATTCCTTTTTTTGCCATACTTTCGCCATCATAACGAGGCTCTGAGGCATCACCAGCCGAATTGCCACCGCCATAATAATAGAGCAATACAGGCAGATTTTTGTCGGTGCGCTTGGCTGGTGTCCAGACGTTAAGGTAAAGGCAGTCTTCACTCAGGCCGTCTGAGCGTGAGTTCATATCGCCAAAAACAATTTTTTGAACAGGCCGTGGCCCAAACTTTTTAGTTTCTTTTACTACTGTCCATTTGTCGAGCGGCTGTGGGGCTTTCCAGCGCAAATCGCCGACGGGCGGCTTGGCAAAAGGTATTCCAAAATAAGTCTGGATACCCGTTTTGGTATCATAATTACCTTCAATGCGACCTTTTTCGATAGTCGTTTGTACGGCAAAATTATTGTCGGTCTGAGCAAATACAAAGATGCTCGACAGCGTAAAAATAAAAAAACAAAATAAGACTTTCATTGAGATTGGTTTGAGTGGTTGTACAGATTGCGACATATCTTATTGGGGTTAGATTAGCCAACTTTCAAAAAAGTTGGCTAATCTGGGCATTTAGATTTGCGGCAACACAGGCCGTTTGGCTATGGCATCGCCAATGATTTTGAGTACTCGCTTACGCTCTTCGCCTACGAGCGGCAGCCGTGGTTGGCGTACTTGCTCTGTGCCGAGGCCAGTGGCCACTTCGGCAAGTTTGATGTTTTGGACAAATTTATTGCCAATATCAAGATGTAATAACGGAAAAAACCATCGATAAATCTCTCGAGCTTCCATGATACGGCCTTGTTTCACCAATTCATAAATCACGACTGTCTCTCTCGGAAAAGCATCTACTAAGCCTGCTACCCAGCCATCTGCTCCCATCACCAAATTTTCAAATGCTAAGTCGTCCACGCCGCTCAAAATCTTAAACCTACCGCCAAACTCATTGATGATGTCGGTCATGTAGCGTATATCGCCAGTAGATTCTTTCATAGACTCGAAGTGTGCATTTTGGGCTAAATCATGAAACATCGAAATCGAAACAAAAGTCTTATAGGCCAGCGGATTGTTGTAAATCATCACAGGCAAGTCCGTAGAGTCGGCTACGGTGTGCATATAGTGCAGCGTTTCACGGTCGTCGGACGGGTAGCGCATC
>JAYVJH010000416.1:0-5384 GCA_043769455.1 Runella sp.
CAATCCTTTCTTGATTGTAAATGAAAACTTGAATGGATTTGCTCGTAACCGTGTTTTTGGAAACATTAAAGCAACATACAAAATCGACGATCACTTCTCGTTTTTCGCTCGTATCGGTACAGATGGTTATGACGACCGTCGTCGTTCACGCCGCCCATCAGGCCAAAATGGTTTCGCCCTCGGAATGTACCGTGAGCAGAATGTACGCTTTCAGGAAACCAACGCTGACTTTTTGTTGAGTTATAACAACAAAATAAATGACAAAATTGGTGTAAAGATAGATGCAGGTGCTAACCAGATGAACCAAGCTACGTTTAATGGTGTAGCTCAGACCAACGCACTCGGTATTAGAGGTGTTTACAATCTTGGCAACGCCGCCGACCGCCCAGTGTTGCGCCAAACTGATGCTACAAAGCGCATCAACAGTATTTATGGTTCGGCTCGTTTTGACTACCAAAACAAAATTTACTTAGACGTAACAGGTCGTAATGACTGGTCTTCGACATTGCCACTCGACAATAATTCATTTTTCTATCCATCGGTTGGTTTAAGTGCGATTCTGTCAGATATGATTAAACTGCCAAAAGCAATATCGTATGCACAAGTTCGTACAAGCTGGGCTGCAACTGGTAACGATACCGACCCATTACTTACAGAAAGAGTATTTGCATTTGGTACATTACCAAGTTCGGTAGGTAATACCCCACTATTGACCAATGCAGGCTTACGCCCAGAGCGCACCGCCGCTTTTGAGATTGGTACAGAGATGCGCTTTTTGTCGGACAGAATAGGCTTTGAAGCCAACTATTATAATAACTTGACTACTGACCAAATTTTGCAAGTACCAGTAAGTCAGGCATCGGGTGCAACAAGTAGCCTCATAAATGCGGGTAAAGTCCGTAACTCTGGTGTAGAGGTATTGTTAAAATTAAAGCCAGTTGCGCTCAATGATTTCAACTGGGATATGACACTTGCTTGGGCTCGCAACCGTGGTATGGTCGAAGAGTTAGCACCAGGTGTAACGTCTTACGTAATTGGTCAAGGCCCGTCGGGTGGTACAGTTGAGGCACGTGTCGGTGGCCAAATGGGCGACATTTATGGTCGTGGTTTTGCACGCTCACCACAAGGCGATATTATTTATGACAAAGTAGCCGTAAATGGTACTACTATCGTTAGGCCAAGAGTTGGTTCGGCTATCATCAAGACTGGTAACTACAATCCAGAATGGACAATGGGCTTTATCAATAACTTCAACTACAAGAACATCAACCTACGTGTTTTCTTGGACTACCGCAAAGGTGGCTCACTTTATACCCAAACAGGTGCGTTGTTGTACCGTTCGGGTGTAATTGCCGAAACATTGGTAGGTCGTGAAACGCCACTTACACCAGTTGGAGTATTGCAAAACACTGACGGTACTTTTACTGCCAATAACATTACGACTACTGGCCAAGATTATTATCGTTCATACTACGCCGTCGAAAACGTAGAAGCCAATACTTACGATGCTACTTTCTTGAAAGTACGTGAAGTTTCGTTGGGTATTAACCTCAAAAACTACTTGCGTAAATTGCCAGTAGCGAGTGCCAATGTGTCGATTTTTGGACGTAACTTGTTTGTAAAATCTACTGATGCGCTTCGCCACTTCAATCCAGAGTCGTTTGCTTTCAATAGCGGTGCGCTTGTACCAGGCTTTGAAGCTGGCCAGTTGCCAACTACACGCACTTATGGCTTTAACCTTACTGTTGGATTTTAAACCTACCTACGAAAATGAAAAAAAATACCTTAATATACTCGCTTATGCTGATGGTCGGACTGACCTTTGGCTGTACCGACAATTTTGAAACGATTAACAAAAATAATAACGCACCGACACAAACCAATGTAGGGTCGCTGCTACCAAGTGTTATTTTTGAGCCAATCAACCCGCACTTTTTGCTACAAACATGGCTCACCGACCAAGTGATGCAATACACGGTACGCCGCAACGACAACCAGTTAGATGCTTATGATTTTGCCACTGGTCAGGTTTATTTCAGTGGTATTTGGCAAGCAAACTACGCTGCCGTTCGTAACGCCAACGATATGGTTGCCGCTGGTGAGACACAAAAGTTACCTGCTTATGTGGCCGCTGGACTGATTATGAAAGCCTACTACATGGCGAGTATTACAGAACTATTTATCGATGCACCTTACGCCGATGCAGGCAAAGGCGCAGACAATATCTCGCCTACATACAGCAACCAACAGGCTATTTATGCAGGTGTAATAAAAGACTTAGATGCAGCAAATACGTTATTGACAAGTTCAGTTTCGTTTACGTTAGGCGGTGATGTATTGTTCAAAGGTGATATTTCAAAGTGGAAAAAAATGGCCAATTCATTGAGACTACGCTATTTGTTGCGGGTATCTAACAAAGATGCAAGTGCGGCAGCCGAAATCAAAAAAATGATTGATAGCCCTTCTACTTACCCTATCATTACGAGCAATGCCGATGCAGCCGTTTATGATTTTAGTGGTGTCATTCCAGATGCTTCTTCGATTTCTACATTGGTAGCAACGTCATTGACAGGTGTTAGTCCATCGAAAAGATTTGTAAGTCTGCTCCAGCCAGCCAACGACCCACGTCTTGACTATTTTATGGTAAAGCCAGTTGATGCAGTGGCTTATCCGAGACACGAAGGCGTAGCAAGTGGCACAACTCGTGAAGCGGCGCAATCTACTAATGGCAACTCTGATCGTAATACATCTACCCTTACGCAGCGTTTTACTGCCAATCGTGGCTTGCTCGACTATGCTTTTATTACCCACTCAGAGGTACAGTTTATATTGGCCGAGGCTCGTATGAAAAACTGGATAATGACAGGCACAGTAAAAGGATACTATGACAATGGTGTGATTGGTAACTTTGACTACTGGAAGATAACAATGCCAATGGGCTTTATGATGCAACCAGCAGTAGCTTTTGACGGTACAATGGCACGGTTGATGGATCAAAAGTGGATTTCTTATTACTTAGTCAATACTGTGGAGGCTTGGGGCGAGCAAAAAAGAACTGGCTTGCCAGCCTTAGTACCTGGCCCATTGGCTACCACAATTACGGGAGGCAAAATTCCAACTCGGGCGTTTTATCCAACACTCGAACAGTCTATAAATGGTACTAACTATAAAGCTGCTGCAGCCAGTATTGGTGGAGACATCATTACGGCCAAGCATTGGTACCAGAACTAAATTTTGATTAAAAAAATGTGCGCCCCGCTGTTGATGATTCCTGGCACGCTTTGCGATAAAACACTTTTTGAGCCTCAGATTGCTGCCCTCAGCGATTTAGCTCACTGTCAGGTGGTTAATCACAGCGTTTCCGATGAGTTGTCGGCAGTGGGGCAGCGTATTTTATCGGAAGTCGAGGGTAATTTTGCGGTCATGGGGTTGTCGTATGGTGGAATAATCGCTTTTGAGCTGTGGCGGCAAGCACCGCAACGTATCAGCAAAATGATATTGCTCAATACCAACCATCGCTTGCCTTCTGACCAAACTCGGGCTACGCAACAGCGTTTTTTGGGAATGTCGGCATTGGGCGAGTTTCGTAACATTACGACCGATTTTTTGAAAGATGTCATGCTACACCCAAAACATGCAGCAATGCCCTATTTTCGAGAAATAGTACTAAAAATGGCTATGAATACGGGTACAGATTCGTTTTTTAATCAAATTAAAGCCCAACTCAATCGGCCTGATAGTACGCCAGACTTGCCTTACATTACTTGTCCCGTGCTGATAGTAACTGGCCGAGAAGACAAAGTATGTACGCCTGAAATTCACCAAGAAATGGCTAATCTTATGCCCAACGCTACGCTACAAATCATTGAAGAGTGTGGACATTTGAGTACCTTAGAGCAACCTGAAATAGTAAACCAGTTGATTAGAAAATGGTGGTTGAACCAAGAACAAAATGCGTAAAAACAAAATAAAGCAAATATTAGCCGATGGCGGAACAGTTTTGAGTGGTTGGTTGCATATTCCTAACACTTGGACTGCCGAAATAATGGCCAATGCAGGTTGGGACTGCCTCACGGTGGATATGCAGCACGGCTTGCACAGCCTCGAAACAGCTATGCAAATCATGCAGGCCATTTCGACTACCGATACTGTGCCGTTTGCCCGTTCGCTTTGGAACGAACCCAGCGGTATTATGCGACTTTTGGACAGCGGTGCTTATGGTATTATTTGCCCTATGGTCAATAATCGTACAGAATGTGAGACTTTTGTGGGAGCGTGCCGATACCCACCAGTTGGCTATCGAAGTCTGGGGCCTACTCGTGCAAGGGTATATGCAGGTGCTGACTACGGCCAATATGCCAATGAAGAAATACTGACTTTTGCAATGGTCGAAACCCAAGAATCAGTACAAAATATTGACGAAATAAACACCGTAGCAGGCTTAGATGGTATTTTTATTGGCTCTGGTGATTTGAAATTGGCTTATACTGGCCAAGCTACCCATGCAGGGCAATCAGAAGAGTTTGAAGATGCAGTAGCTAATGTTTTAGTAAATTGCCAAAAAAACAATATCATTCCGGGTATCTGGTGTGCCACGCTCGATGATGCCAAAAAACGCAAAGAACAGGGTTTTCGGTTTATTGCACTCAAATCTGACAGTATGATGTTGATTGAATATGTGGGCAAAACCGTACAAGAACTAAAACAATTATAGACGTATATCCATGATTTTTACCGAAACTACCCTCTACCAGCTTAACGAAGGCAAGCAAAATTTGCCAGGATTTGATAGCAAGTACTTAAATATCGTTGATTATATACTTAAAATCACCGAAGAAATTTGGGAACAACGAGCCGTCTGGGTTATTTATGATACCTACGCCGACGATATTCCTGTTCATGTGGGGGCTGGTACCATTCACGGAATAGATGAAATAGTAAAAGGAACGCTCAAAACGTTGGCCTCTTTTCCTGACCGAAAAATGGGTGGAGAAGCCGTGATTTGGTCGCAAATTGACGACCTCACTTTTTATTCTTCGCACCGAATTGGCTCAACAGCTACCAATTTGGGTGATACAGCCTTTGGAAAAGCCACTGGCAAAAAACTATTTTTTAGAACCATTGCCGACTGCGTAGTGGCCGAAAATAAGATTATTGAAGAATGGCTTGTGCGAGATAATCTACACTTGGTGCGGCAGTTGGGCTTTGACCCTATCGCAATGGCCAAACTTGACAAACGCTACAAAGGGCTGCAACCCAACTTTATGAAAAATGGGGCAGTTCGTAAAGAATTTAACACACGGCCAATTACGCCCAACCAAGCCACCGACTTAGTAGTTTCACTTTTTGAGAATACCTGGGCCAAGCAACAATTTAGTAATCTT
>JAYVJH010000417.1:0-2267 GCA_043769455.1 Runella sp.
ATGGCTAATGCCCTATCAAAATCAATGGCAGTAACCACGATATTTGTATTAGGATTAACAAAACCAGTACAAAGCATATTGAACCAACGATTCATAACACCGCTGTTGGTATGGACACCACAGAAATCATTAGCAAGATCACAAGTTGAACTACCCGCAACCCAATTAGCTCCCAAATAGTTAGCTGGTTGAGCCCCCACAAGTGATACTAATGGATTGGCCATATTTCTGATAGTAAAACCAGTGTCTTCACTTATAGTCCAGTTCCAACGTGGGCTACCGGGGGCATCTATTGGTAAGATGTTCCGCTCTAAGGCTGTACCAAAAATATCAGAGATAGCCTCATTCAATGCTCCAGACTGGCCTTCGTATTTCAAATCTCCCGCCACTGCCGAGGAGATAACACCGTGCATATATTCATGCCCTACTACGTCAGCCGTAACCAAACTATTACCATTTAAAAAACTAATATTAATCCTATTTAAATCTTTAACCCAATTGGCTACGCCAACTTGAGGAAGATCAATAAGTAAATTGGGAAATGACCCTTGTCCATTAATTCCATTACGTCCGATGGGAGCGTTTGCGGGTGATTGATTCATAAATTGGTGCATACGCTGTACCAGCCAATGGGCTGTTTGGGCGTTAATAGATACCGTATTTCCAGTCCAATCACTACCATTATTATTGATTACCTCGTTATTTGGGCTAATTCTCGTTATGAGGGCGTTGTTAAAAGAATGTAGCCAGTTTTCACCAGCGGATCCTGGTCGAGGGTCTGTGTCAAAGGCTATATCGGTTTGGTTTCTGGCATAGCGTGGGTAGTTGGGTCTAAAAGTCGAGGCAGCCAAAGATGCCGCTGGAGGTTCATTCGTTTTATTGTTTGCTACAAACGTATTTTCTGGCAAATTATGTTTTTTAAAACAACTACGAATCAATGACATTTTCTTTATAACCTCTCCTGTACCAGCATCTACATAAACTGTAAAAGCGTTGAATGTTTCATTACCATAGACATCAAAAACCCAGCACAATTTAAAATTATCTTTTACGACGTCATCAGAAATTCGGGCTAAAAGCAGCGTACCAGTAGGTTTTTTGCGGTCTAATTTCTTGAGGTCGTCCAGCGTTACTTTCATATTGGCCATAGCTAAGTCTAAGGCTCTGGGTTCTGGCATGGGTTTAGAAACATCTTGGTCTAAACCATCTGGGATTTTGCCATGACCCATCGTCAGAATATCTACCTCAGAATGTAAAGAAAAAATAGCACCCTCAACGGCAATATTTTTGTAGTAAAGTTGGAAGTGCTGATGCCGTTGTTGTTTTTTGTCGGTCTCGTCTTTGAGCGGCTTGAAGTTATACTCTTTTTCGAGGCCAAGACTAACAGCATAGTCTTTGAAGAAGTTATTAGGACTGAGTTTGGCCTCACGTTTAAACTCTATCCAGCCGTCGTTGTCGGCTCGTACCGTAACGTTTTTGAAGTTTTTATCGTCTGCACGTAGATATTTAGGTTGGTATTTGTTTTGTGCAAATAGTCCCCCCCCCCAATAGACTATGAGTAATAAAGTGAATATCTTTTTCATGATAATTTAGATTTTTAGTTTATTTTTTCAATTTTTTCAATGTTTAGAAACCAAGGATTATGTGCAGTCGCTGTTTGACAGTCGTTACAATTTAGTAGCTTACCCCAAACACGGTATTTATAATAATGTGGTTCATTCAACGTATCCATATATGAAATGGATAGTCCTTGTACTTTCGAGGTTGAATTAGGGCAGATACCAAACCCATCACCTTTTCGTTGTTCAATACTTTCTATAAAAATACCGCCCCGTGATAAATCTGCTCTGGCATTACTAACGGTTTGGACATATCCCCAATTGCCATCAGTTGTACAACACTGGTCTTTAATACAAGGGCTGTTGTCTTTGCAAGATACTACGCAGCTAAAAAGTAGCATGGCGTATACTGTTTTTTTTAATTTTTCTTTCATGTTTTTTTTAAATTTTAAAGTTCATTTCTCAAACCCCAACCAAGAGGCCTGTACTATTTTGTTTATCCATAGTATGCTGTTTAAAAAAGGTGAGTAAAATAAAACTAATAAATAGCAGTAAGTCAATATCCCCCAACCCCGAAGGGGAGCGTTATTGGCAAGGTAAAAGTCGGTAAAGGGCTAATAAAATTAGCGATGGGTGGGAGAGTTGTGTGTTTTTGTAATCATAAGCTGGCTGTTTAAATGAGAACTAAAAAACGGGTATTTGTAAATA
>JAYVJH010000418.1:0-2234 GCA_043769455.1 Runella sp.
TCGACAATCTTGCGGTACTTGGCCGAGTCAGCACCCGACACAGCATCGGGTACTGCCGACAGCATATATACGCCGCCTACTGGAAAAATCATTGACAGTGCGTAGACACCAAAAAATTTGGTAAATGCGCCCTTGCGTTCTTGTTTGTTTTGTGGTTCCATAATTGAATGATTGAATGATTGAGTGATTGACGGGGCTGGACTTCCTGTGATTGAGTGATTTATTCTATCATTCAATCACTCAAAATTTATTAGATAGGACTCCATCTTGATTTGGGTTTTTCGGGTTGTGATGCCACTGGTTGTTGGCTTTCATGAACTGGACTTTCGACGATAAATACATTCTGTCCTTTGCGCTTGCCAATAAATTCTAATTGACTGAGTTTATTAAAAAGATTTGAAATAATAGTAAAAAACGCCTCCGTTTGTTCAAATAAATTGGCAGTATCGGCATGAACATAAGGGGCATTGAGTAATGCGTTGAGTTGCCCTTCGATGGTTGTTGCCGTCAAGTCCGACCATTCACCAAAATAAGCCAACAGTTCTTCTTTATCTTTGTCTATCAGTAAGTTAAGGCTGCTTTGAAGTCGGTAGGCAAGCCGTAACATGGCTTCAAGCAAAAATATAGGAGGCTGGTGCGGTACTCTCCATCTGAACGATGACAGTACGTCAGACAACGCAAAAATCAGACTTTCAGTTAGTTGCTGTACGTTATCGGTCAAGCTGCTTTTTTGACTTTTTATTTTAATTTTTTGAACAATCCTAAACGAGAATGTTTCTATTTCTTCCAATATTTTGCCAAATTTTTGATACCATTCTACCAATAACTGATGACTACTGACAGCCATCGAAGCAGGTATAAACTTGGTGTCAGTTCGTAGTTCACCATTTTGCAGTTTGATTTTACCAATCAATATATGCGCCCCGCCAAAACTTTGAATCTGTATCGTTTCGGCAGGAATTAGGCTTAACTGATACACTGGTTGAGTGTTTGGTTGGCGTGGGGGTATTTCATCGGTGGCTGGCTCTCCAAAGGCTTCTCGCTCAAAAACATTAACAGACAAGGCCACATAAATCGTCTGGTCTCGGTCGGCATTGAGGCGATATTCGGCCATTAGTTGCTTAAAACTACCATGCAAACTCAACGTACCCACGCCCAACACTTCAATACGGCAACCATTGGCAGTAACAGCTTGGCAATTGGCTACACTTACATTGATTTGTTGCGAAAAATCACAAACAATCTGAACATCGAAAGCCATATCAGGAAGCAGCCCATACCCAAAATTTGGAATAGACAACGACAGCGCATCTCGAACCAAATCAGAAACAAATTGCTCTGTTTGATAAAAATGCTGGCGAGAAATTTTCATTCCATCGACCCAATTTACAGGATATTTTTGCAGAGCTGCGGGCATACTTAATGATTATTGGCTTTGAGAATCAGTCAGACTACAATCAAAAGTATAAAACCCTTTTTGCTTCTCTATTTTGAATTGAGTAAGCGGTCTAATAAATTGAGCCAATGGTAAAAGCAAAACTCTAACCATGACAAAACACAGCACGGCTTAGTTATTATCGTTTATTTCTTGGCTCTAATCGCTTTATATGACACAAATTATATGCTATCTAAGGTCTAATCAAACAGAACTAAATTTGCCCTTGTATTTTTGAATAAAAATGCGTTACTTTACGCTGAAAACGAAATAATTTTTCTACACAATTTTAAAGTATGATTAACGAAGAAGAAGTAATTCCACAAGTAGAGTTAGGCGATTACTCAGCCGATGATATTCAGGTATTAGAAGGCTTGGAGGCTGTTCGCAAACGCCCCTCAATGTACATAGGCGACACTGGCACCAAGGGGCTTCACCACCTCATTTGGGAAGTAGTCGATAACTCAATAGACGAAGCCCTCGCTGGCCACTGCGACACCATACACGTAACGATTCATACCGATAACTCAGTAGAAGTGAGCGACAACGGGCGGGGTATTCCAGTAGATATGCACGCCAAAGAAAAAAAATCTGCCCTCGAAGTAGTTATGACAGTATTGCACGCTGGCGGTAAGTTCGACAAATCGAACTATAAAGTATCGGGTGGTTTGCATGGTGTCGGTGTGTCGTGTGTCAATGCACTCTCAATAGACTTACGAGTAGAGGTCAATCGGGCTGGCAAAAAATACGAACAAGAATACAAAATCGGAGTACCGCAGTACCCAGTCCGACAAATAGG
>JAYVJH010000419.1:0-2391 GCA_043769455.1 Runella sp.
CTAAACCTGATGCGGAACGACTGGCAACTCGAAGTAGTCGAAGGCCAAACACTCAAAACCAATTACCATCAATTTGCAGGAACAGACCAGCAACGCATAGCTGACCTACAAACCATGCTTGACGATGAGTCGCTGTCGGCTATTTTTTCGGCTCGGGGTGGTTATGGTAGCTCTCGGATAATTAACCGTTTGGATTTTAGAAAATTTAGAAAAAAACCAAAATGGATAGTCGGGTTTAGCGACATCACAGCCCTGCATTGCCACCTGCACAGGTTTAACGTTGAGAGTATTCATGGCATTATGCCAAAAAACTTTCTACTACCACAATTCACAGAGGCTACTGAAAGTCTGCGAAAACTTCTTTTTGGTCATTCGCAACAATACACCGCTCCCTCACACTCGTTCAATCGGTTTGGTATGGCTACTGGGCAGTTAATTGGCGGTAACTTGTGTATTATAGCCCATTTGATAGGTTCACGCTCAGACTTAAAAACGGCTGGCAAGATATTGTTTATTGAAGACATTGGCGAATACCATTATAACATCGACCGAATGATGGTACAACTCAAAAGAGCAAAGAAGTTGGACAAATTGGCGGGTTTGATAGTTGGCAACTTTACTGACATCAAAGACAACAATGAGGTGCCATTCGGAAAAACAGTTTATGAAATCATAGCCGAACACACAGCAGAGTACGATTATCCTGTTTGTTTTGACTTTCCAGTAGGTCACGGCAGCCAAAACGTAGCCCTGCCTGTGAGTAGAAATGTAGTATTTGCGGTTTCTAAATCTGGAACTTGTTTACAGATTTAGTTAGCACACTTTCAAAATCAATTATACCATGAACCGTCGCCATTTTATCAAAAATACCGCATTTACTGGTGTTTCTGCGCTACTTTCACCATTGGTCATTGCAGCACCTAAGGGTACAAAGTTCCGAACGGCCATCGTTGGCTCGGGGTGGTGGGGCATGAATATACTCCGTTACGCCATGGCCGCAGGCAGCAGCAAAGTAGTAGCAATGTGCGACGTGGACAGCAGCCAGCTATCAAAAGCAGCGGCTGAGGTAGAAAAACTAAGCGGCGACCGACCCAATATTTATAAAGATTACCGTGAAATGTTGGCCAAAGAAAAGCCCGAAATCGTAATCAACGCCACTCCCGACCATTGGCACGCATTGGTAACAATCGAAGCACTGCACTGGGGTGCTCACGTCTATGTCGAAAAACCTATCAGCCATACCATCAACGAAGGCAAAGCCATGGTGGCAGCCGCTCAACAATCGGGGCGAGTGGTGCAGGTAGGTACGCACAGGCGGCTTTCGGCTCATAATATATCGGGTATGGATTTTTTGAAGTCGGGCAAAGCTGGTAAAATTGGAATGGTCAAAACGTTTGTAAACTATGGCGGTGATGCTGGCAAAATCACTCCCGACAGCGATGCCCCCACTACACTCGACTGGGATATGTACTGCGGGCCAGCACCTCTACGAGCCTACAACAGGACGATTCACCCACGGGGTTTTAGGCAATATCTCGACTTTGCCAACGGCCAACTCGGCGACTGGGGTATTCATTGGCTCGACCAAGTGCTGTGGTGGACAGAAGAAAAATACCCCCGAAAAATTTTCTCAACAGGTGGGCGGGCTATCAAACAAGACCAAACCGATGCGCCCGACCACCAAGTGGCTGTATATGAGTTTGAGACGTTTACCCTTACTTGGGAACACCGCCTATTTGGCGCAAACAATGCCGAAAAAACCCACCCCCAGCAACCAGTTGGCTGCTATTTTTATGGCACAGAAGGTACTTTTCATCAAGGTTGGTTGGACGGCTGGACGTTTTATCCTAATGACCCAAAGGCACAAACAACACACCAACCAGCACAATTAGACAAACCAGACGACCAAAATATAGCGGCACTTTGGGACGATTTTTTGAGGGCAATTAAAACAAATGGCCAACCAACTTGCGGAATAGAACAAGGTTTTCGCTCGACGAATATGGCACTTTTGGGTATGCTGTCTATGAAAGCAGGGCGAAGCATTGAATGGGACGGGCAAAAAAATACCATCATCAACGACCCCGAAGCTACAAAACTACTCGAAAGAGCTTATCGCAAAGGTTGGGAATATCCACGATAAGTAGTGAATAGTGAAAAACGGAAATATTATAAATTAGTTAGTAATCAAATACTCATGTTACTCAAAAGTCCCAAAGGGGCGTACTATTGACAGTCTGCCGCAGCGAAAAGCAACATCAATGCTATATGCTTAAGCTGTCAGCAGGACGCCCCGCTGGGGTTTTACTATTCAATTACTCATTTTAACTACTAGCAGTACACACCTACGGCGTTATTTTTTAGTTGCGTAACACGAATCAAGTATTTAAA
>JAYVJH010000420.1:0-3337 GCA_043769455.1 Runella sp.
GTTTGCATAAATATTGCCTCGCATGGCGGGGATTGTATCCAGATGGTTGGTTTTGGAGAGTTGCGCTACCCAGGGTTTGCCTTGGTATTTGTCGTAATGCTGGATATAAATAATTTTCCAGACAACGGCGACTGCTACTATAATTAGCCCTACTGCCAAACCCCATGAACGCTGGGTGATGGCTTTTTTAGAATTTTTAGTGTCGAACATAATACTGGGAGTCAGATGGTTAGAGTACCACAAATATCACCTTTTGTTTACTAATTTAAAAGCTGGCAAGCCTTTAAATTATCTTCTAATGTCTGCCAAGCTATCGGCAAGTCTGATATAACCTCCACTCGGCTGTCTCGCCGATAAGCCAAATGGGTGATTGAACATTCGCCTCTGACAGCGTTCAAAAACACCCAATCTTTACCCGTTCTAAATGCCCCCTTGACTCGTTCTAATTGTTTGTTGTTAGCCACCCATTTTTTTAGTTTAGTTATATCAAACACAACGTCAGCCGAAAACACCCAACCCACGCCATAACTCCCCAGCCCGTGGCTTTCTCGGCGCACTACCTCCAAGCCCTGAGGTGTGGCTAATTGGGCTTCGGTCGAATGGTGGTGATGTTGGTGAGAGTGGCTATGGTAAGCTGCCTGACGACTCGGCGATGATTCTGCATCTAACCATTGGGGTAAGATACGGCCATTTTCAACGGCTTTTACCATTGTTTTGGGCGGAAATAAGTCGGTGGCCCAGTCCAAAAAATTATCGGTAAGGGCATGGTCAGCCAAATCTATTTTATTGGCCACAAGCACATCGGCGAGCGTAATTTGGTCTATAAAAGTTTCGTGGCTACGGTATTTGTCAGTGTTCCATTGTCGCAGATCTACCAAACAAATTGTAGCCCGAACGTCTAATACATTTGCCAAAAAACGAGACCTTAGCATATCTAAAATATTTTCGGGGTGTCCTAAGCCCGTCGGTTCTATCAAAATACGATGAGGTTTGAGCTGCCTAATAACCAAGTTTAAAGTTGTTTGCATGGGCAAATTGGCCGAGCAACAAATACAACCCCCAGCTACTTCCTTAACCATTAGTCCGTTTTGGTCGGCTTCGGCAAATGGGGTATGGTCTATCGAAACAGCCCCAAACTCGTTGATAATCAATGCCCAGCGTTCTTCTTTGGGTTTGGTTTTGAGAATATGTTGGAGGGCAGTCGTTTTGCCAACTCCCAAAAAACCAGTGATGAGATTGGTAGGTATTTTTGGTATCATTTTCGTTTTGATGTCAAGATATAAGTGGTCGTGAGTATATAGTATGGTGTCGTGAGTAAAATACAATGCTACAAGTCAGTAAGTTATTTGGATAGTAAAATAGTCTATTATCAAGAAATATCAAATACTCACATCTTATATCCAAAGTCTCATAGCTATAAGTTCTATATTTGGGGCAAAATTACACTTGTTTTCGTATGCTCAAATCTTTTTATAATTCGTCTGTTGTCGAGGCGGGTCTCGATGAGGCTGGTCGGGGTTGTTTGGCTGGGCCTGTGGTTGCGGCGGCGGTTATTTTACCCAAAAACTACCAACATTCGCTCCTCAACGATTCCAAACAACTCACTAAAACACAACGAGAGTCGCTTCGTATAGACATCGTTCGAGATGCAGTAGCTTGGGCCGTGGGCGAAGTTTCAAATGGTCAGATTGACGAAATCAATATCTTGAAAGCCAGTTTTTTGGCCATGCACCGAGCTGTCGAAAAGCTCGTAGTTGTACCTGAACATTTGTTGATAGACGGCAATAGATTTACGCCATATCCTCATATTCCTCATACTTGTATTGTCAAGGGCGATGCCAAATTTATGGCCATAGCGGCGGCTTCTATTTTGGCCAAAACCTATCGAGACGACCTCATGGAAAGCCTGTCAATAGCGTTTCCGCATTATGGCTGGCACCACAACGCAGGCTATCCAACGGCCAAGCACCGCCAAGCGATTCGAGAGTTTGGTACTTGCCACCTCCATCGGTTGAGTTTTAGGTTGCTCAAAGAGTAGCGTATAGATTTATTATTCTTAATCAAAGCCTCATTTCAAACAAGGCAGCGGGCAGTACGTGATAATGAGGGGGCAATCCGTCTGTGTTTTTCAAATTAAACATTCCCAAAAACTCAAAACCTGCTTTGGTATAATGCTCGATTAGTTTTTGGTTTTCGCCTACTGTATCGAGCCTGACGTAGTCAATTTCGTTGGTTATGGCATATTCTTTTGCCCATTCTACAATAATACCTACAAAATTCTGACCTCTAAATTGGGGGTTCGTTGCTATGCGATGAATGTAAATGGCGCTGTCTGCATTACGTTCTTCCCAAATCTGCTCGTCCGACAGGGTTGTTGCCCAAATACAAGCGATTTGGTTGTCGATGAGTAACTTCCATTGTCTGTTTTCTGCAATTTCTGTTTCTACAAGCAACGGCTCAAACTCTGGCCAAATTACTGGTGCATTTTTAGATTTTTGATAATCTGATGCTATTCTGTAAAGCTCAAAAATAGCCGCAATGTCATTTGTTGTACTGTTTTCGATTGTCATTGTAGAGTTTTTTTCGATTCCTTTATTATGAGTTTAAAATATCTGTTAATCGATTATGGTTTTTTTACCTGTATGTGAGCAAAATGGAAGTCTTCGCTCACAGCGAATACTCCCAGAGAACAAAATAAGTACGTATCCAAAAGTAATACGGTATTTTAATTTTGATAACTTATTGATTAACAGCATTATATTTGACCCACGACACCGTACTATATACTCACGACTACTTAAATCTTTCCCTATAAATTAACAAAGAACCTCAATTACTTAAATTTAAAATTATAAGCCAGCGATATAATTGGCGAACCAAATATTGACAGTTGGTAGGTTGAGTAGGCAGCGCCTTGTGTTCTCAAAAAGACCGAATATTGATTGACCCGACCGTAGAGATTATAAACTGTAAATATCCAGCTACCTACCCAATCTCGTTTTTTGAGGCTTGGGTTATTGATTTGCCAACTAAAATCAAGGCGGTGATAGTCTTTGAGACGAGACTGGTTGCGATCGGTGTAGTAGGGGTAGGAGCGGTTCTGAAACTCAATAAACCCAACTGGCGAAGTGTATGGCCGCCCTGTGCCGTAAGTAAACGTAAAGGAAAAAGTATGCGTTTTGTTTTCGGCAAAGGTAAGCGATGTATTTAGGTTGTGCGGGCGGTCAAAATTGGCAGGATACCACTTGCCATCGTTGATTTGTTCCGAAAACCGTGGCCCTTCGTTGATTTGATTAAGCACTCGTGAGTAAGTATAGTTTATCCAACCTGTCCATTC
>JAYVJH010000421.1:0-2050 GCA_043769455.1 Runella sp.
TTAGTAAAGACAAGGAGGAAGTTCGCTTCTTCTTTGTCTTTCAACTAAATGTTCTGTGATAACCTCGTTAGTTGCATTTATTACTTGAATCTAAGAAATATAAAAACTGTAAGATTAGTAACTCAGTCATGGTGTTTAAACTCGCTCATATCTAAATCAAATGGCCAAAGTAAAATCGGCACGTTTCTGTTAAAGTTATGGGGGCGCAGGCCGCCAAGTGGTTAGGTTGCTACCTAAGCTATGGCGAACGGAACACATTTGTAGAAGAAGTGATTGAGAAAAAACAGAAAAAAAGTACGGTTTCGGCTAAATATAAATCGGTTAACAGAAGTAAAGTTTAATCTACTTTTGTTTTTCAGTACTGTCAATTACTGTTTTTTTAGGTCCAAATATTTTGTCTAATAGTTTCTTTTTTTGCTCTTTTACATAGTCTTTGGCACGGCTTTCGGCCTCTCGTTTTTTGGCCTCAATGACGGTATTTAGACTATCTTGTGCGGCCTTGATACGGGCTTCGGCTTCTTTGCGGAGGCGTTCTTTTTCGGTATTGATGCGGTCTTCGGTTTCTTGTTTGAGTGCTTGTACTTGCTGCTTGGTTTCTGTTACAATACTTTCTTTGAGGTTTTTGGCCGTACTGCTGCCATTAAAAGACAATTTAGGGGTCTGATAAGTACCTGTCATACTGAGGTCAAACTTTACTCGCTCGGTATTGGTCAATACCTTGCCCGTCCAGCCCGCAAAAGCCTGACTAAAACCAGCCCCCACTTTACCCGATGGTACATCAAAAGCCAGTTTAAAATCTACCGACCCGTTCAGTCCTGTTTTTCCGCTCACGGCCATTTTATAGTCTTGGTATATGATTTCGTAAGGGGCTACGGTCAGTTTACCATCTTCTACCGATACATTCATTAGTACATCTTTGAGCCGTAGTTTTTTAATATCGCTTATTCTGGTGTAGTCGGCCACTTGGTCGAGCATGGCGTTATTGTCTTTAAATGCCCCCTCAATTACCTTTATTAGGCCATCGCCTGTGAGTGTGTTGATGTTGGGTAGCATATCTTGTTGTAGGAGTCCCTTTATCCTAATTTTAGAACTCACCTGCCCAATCAAGTAAGCCGCTATTGGTGTCAAAGCCCTGACGATGGTCAAGTGCTGGTAGGCTTCGCCGATGTCTATTTTGGTAAGGTCGAGGCCAAAGTCAAACTGTGGGCGAGCCAAGTCTCGGCTGTCGTAGCTGCCGTTAGTTACAAACTGCCCTCCCAAAGCCCCAAAAACTACGTTATTCATCTTGATTGTGCCATCTTGTACGATTAGTGTGCCACCCAAGTTATTCATTTTCATTTTGTCGTACAACACATTCTGAACCGTTGGGTGCAGTGTAAGTTGAATATTTTTGGGAACAACTACCACCGATTTATGTATCGAATCTGTCGCTGCCGTTGGGCTATCAGTCAGCCACTCATTGACATTGAACGACCGAGACGAAACCGTAAAATCACCTACAATCGCCTCATCGTTTAGTACATAACCTAAATAATTGCTCAACTGGCCTTTGGTCGCAAAATCGCTGCTGCCTACTTTACCAACGGCATTGGTTACGTTTATTTTTTGTGGTGTAAAATCCAACTCAGCCGTCTGAATTTTCATCGCTGGGTAGTCGGGCGTTATATATTCTAAGTTGGCAATCGACGCCTGCCCTACGGTATTCAGAGCCGCATATCGTTTGGCTTTCAAGTCCGACATCTTGCCTTTGGTATGGATATCGGTTGTGATTTTACCAGCAATTTTTGTTTTTTCGATTGGAAAAATCGCCGTCATTTTACCCAAATCTATCTTCCCTTTTCCTTCAATATCCCAATTATAATCAGCAAAGTTGCTCACCGTACCCTTTGCTTCAAAGGCTTCTTGCTGCAATACCCACCGTAAATCGCTAATATTGAGCCGTGTATCATTGATATTACCATTGGTGTTAATCAAACTACCTTTAAAAGTAACGTTTTCGAGAGGCTCGGCAAACTGGTCAGATTTTACATAGCCATTTGTCAAATTGGCC
>JAYVJH010000422.1:0-2703 GCA_043769455.1 Runella sp.
TAGGCCATCACAAGGCAGTGGCTGCCAACTTCGGTTTTGCGGTGTTCGTCTGTTCCTCGGCTAATGGTGGCATATTCTCTGATAGTGGTATTGTCGCCGATAAATGTAACAGTATATTCGCCATTAAACTTCAAATCCTGTGGTACACATGAGATTACTGCCCCTGGATATATTTTGCAATTTTTACCAATTCTTGCGCCTTCATTTATAACTGCGTGAGAGCCTATCCAAGTTCCTTCGCCAATTTCTACATCTTTATGAATAATGGCAAATGGCTCTATCACAACATTTTGTGATATTTTGGCTTCGGGGTGAATGTACGCTAATGGTTGAATCATATCGTTAGGTTGAGAATTTTTGAGTTTGGTGTGATAAAGCCCAAATTCATTTTATTTTTTACGAACTAAACTGGCTGTCATATCGGCTTCACAAACAAGTTGGCCTGCCACAAAGCCATATCCGTGCATTTTGACGATTCCTCGTTTGATGGGCGATGTAAATTCGCACTTAAAAATAACGGTATCGCCAGGAACAATATTGCGCCTAAATCGGCAATTTTCTACTGCCGCCAAAAAAGGCCAGTAGTTTTCGGGGTCTGGCTGCGAGCTAAGTGCCAAAATTGCCCCCGTTTGCGCCATCGCCTCCATCTGCAAAACCCCGGGCATGACAGGATTGTTTGGAAAATGCCCAACAAAATAGGGTTCATTACTGGTTACGTTCTTGATACCAACTACACTCGTTTCGTCCAAATATGTAATCTTGTCAATCATCAAAAACGGATAGCGGTGCGGCAATAGCTCGCAAATACGTTTCAAGTCCATAACAGGCGTAACTCGTGGGTCGTAGGCAGGTATGTGACTTTTGGCCGATTCCATCAATCGCTTGATTTTTTTGGCCAAGGCTACATTGGCCGCATGGCCTGGGCGAGCGGCTAATATTTGCGCCTTGATGGGCCGACCTACCAAAGCCAAGTCGCCAACTACATCAAGTAGTTTGTGGCGAGCCATTTCGTTGGGATAGTGCAATTCTAAATTATTCAAAACCCCTACTTTATGATTGACTCCTATTGTGGGTTTATTCAACAATTTTGACAAATAATCTAATTCTCCGTCTTCTATTTCTCTATCTACAATCACAATGGCATTTGTCAGGTCGCCGCCTTTGATGAGATTGGCTTTATAGAGTGCTTCGAGTTCGTGCAAAAAACAAAAGGTACGACACGAGGCTATTTCTTTTTCAAAAGTTTCGATGTCGTTCAGTGAGGCATGCTGACTGCTCAACACAGGCGAGTTATAGTCCACCATTACCGTCAGGCGGTAGTCGTTGAGCGGCAGGGCTACCATTTCAATATCATTTTCGGCATTGATATAGCGCACAGGCTCACTGATTTCAAAATAATTGCGAGAGGCGTTTTGTTCAACGATTCCTGCCGACTGGATAGCTCTCACAAACTGAACCGAGCTGCCGTCCATGATAGGAGGCTCTGGCCCGTCCAATTGAATGAGTACATTGTCAATCTGCAAACCTACAAAAGCCGCCAATGTATGCTCTACGGTATAGACCCTCGCTCCGCTTTGTTCGAGGGTTGTGCCACGAGATACATCTACGACATTGTCCACGTCGGCATCTATAATAGGCTGCCCCTCTAAGTCTATTCGTTGAAATTTATAACCATGATTGACAGGTGCGGGCAAAAACGTCATCGTGGCCTGCACTCCTGTGTGTAAGCCTATGCCCGAAACCGAAACCGATTTTTCAATAGTACGTTGTTTGATGTATAGCATAAAATGTTAGTATTCATAATATTAGGAAGTCAGGATTCATAGTAAATATACAATTTTTTGACTTCTGAATCCCGATTTCTAATTTCTAACTTGTTACTTTTTTTTCTAATTCGTGTATTCGTTTTTCTAATTGAGGCAACCTTTTCATTACTACCGATGAGCGCAAACTTTCTTTGACACCGACCGCTGGCGTACCAAAAAGCGACTGCCCTTCTGTTTTGACAGTACTCGTTACCCCCGTTTGGCCACCAATCTTAGTGTTGTCGGCTACCGTGATATGTCCTGCAAAGCCTACTTGACCTGCAATAACGCAGTTTTTTCCAATTTTAGTAGAGCCTGAAACGCCTGTTTGTGAGGCAATTACGGTATTTTCACCAATTTCAACATTGTGGGCTATCTGAACTAAATTGTCAATCTTAACACCTTTTCTCAAAATTGTCGAACCCATGGTAGCACAGTCAATGGTACTGTTTGAACCAATACTCACGTTGTCTTCCAAAATCACATTACCCAACTGTGGAATGGTACGGTAACTACCATCGGGCTGGGGTGCAAAGCCAAACCCATCACAACCAACGACCGCATTGGCAAAAATAGTACAGTTATTGCCAATTATTGTATTGGCATAAATTTTTACTCCTGCATGTATTTCACAATTATCACCAATACAAACATTGTCGCCAACCGATACTTGAGCATGAATCTTGACATTGTTGCCTATACGCACGCCAGAACCAATACGTGCAAATGCACCCAAATAAAAATTATCTCCATGCGTTAAGTCTGCACCAACATACGATGGTTGCTCTATGCCTTGTAGCGACTGCTTGACTATTTTTTGATATTCTTCTAACAGTGCCGTAAAGCCTGTATATGAGTCTTTTACACGTATTAGTGTTGTTTTTAAGGCTTGTTTGGC
>JAYVJH010000423.1:0-2920 GCA_043769455.1 Runella sp.
GAACAACTGAATAAACTAACTTTGCGTACTTATTTGGTACAAATTACGCTGAATTTTGGTTAAAAATAAACTCAAAAACATAGTTTTTATTGTAAAGACAACACTGTTAGGCATTTTTTGCTTGATAGGAGTAATAGCGCAGGGGCAAAAAAAAATTGAACTACTTGCGCCAAAGTCTGTTCTGCAACCCGTCATCAAAGCCAAGCTACCCGTTATTAAGACCGACACACTCATCAAAGATAGCCTACAAATAGACAGCGATCTGACAAGTACTGTTGAGTATAGTTCCAAAGATTCGTCGAGTTTGGAAGGCGATGAGATGGAACTATGGGGTGATGCCAAAGTGGTTTATGGTGCAATAATTCTTACTGCCGACTACATTAAAATTAACAGAAAAACCAACGAGATTTTTGCCAAAGGCACTTACGATACCACCTCCAAAAAACTCGTAGGTCGCCCTGTATTTCAGGACGGGCAAGAAAAATACGACACCGACCAGATTAGATATAATTTCAAAACCAAAAAAGGACTCATCACCAAGCTCATCACCAAACAGGGCGATGGAAATATTAGAGGCGAAGCCGTCAAAAAAGATTCGGCCAACAATATGTATATCAGAAATTCGATTTATACTACCTGCGATATGCCCGAGCCGCATTTTCATATTTCGTCCAAACGCCTCAAACTCGTCAATAACAAACAGGTTGTGTCTGGGCCGTTCAATTTGGTTATAGCAGGTATTCCTACGCCTATCGGTCTGCCCTTTGGTTTTTTTCCATTTCCAAAACAAAAAGAACAAGGTACATCGGGGGTTATTGTGCCTCAATATGGCGAAGAACCCACAGGTCGAGGGTATTATTTGCGAGGTGGCGGCTATTATTTTGCTATCTCCGACAAAATAAACCTGACACTTACCACCCAACTTTATTCAAAGGGAAGCTGGGGCTTGGGTGCCGTTGTGCCTTATGCAATACGCTATCGGTATAGTGGCAATCTGATGCTCAACTTCAACAGAAACCGAACAGGGGACGAAGTAGAAGCCAATAACAAAGCCAAAAACGATTTTAGTTTATCGTGGAGTCATACGCCTGTGGCCAGAGGCAAATCGAGTTTTAGTGCATCGGTCAATCTGGGAAGTAATAGCTACAATCAAAACAACTCATTCGATAGTCAGCAGTATATTCAGAGTACGGCTACGTCGTCGGTGCAATATAATCAGCAGTTTGGGCAATATGGCCGTGGAGGAGCGAGCCTTCGAGTCAATCAGCGTTTTCCGGCCAATCGCAATGAAAGAAACAGCAGCGGCCAAATCAAAGACCCAGGAACAACCGATGCAGGTGTCGATTTTAACTTTGGTATCAATCAGATTTCGCCTTTTGCACTCAAAGGCGGCACAGGCCGCTGGTACGAAAGTTTTAGGGTTGGTATGGACTTCAATGGGGGTGTCAATGCAAACAACACCCGTCTGTACTCCGACACCTCGGGGCTGGGTTTTAAAGTGATTTTGGGCGAAGGTACTGCCGTAAGCAGAAAGCCAACTGATTTACCTACATTCAGGCTCGAAGGTGCAGGTTTCGATACACTTTACGACAACAGACAACTTCAAGGCCGTTACAGTATTCCTATTTCATTGCCCAATATTAAGTTCAACAAAACAGTTTTGCAATACATCAATATCACACCAGGCATTTCACTATCGGGTGAGGTTTTTGACAAACAGTTCAAATATACCGATGCCGACAAAGACGGTAATGTCAAGGTCGAAACAGTGAGAGGATTGCCCTATTTGGTCAATAGCCTGTCGTTTAATGCAGGACTGAATACCCGTATTTTTGGCACTTTCAAAATTAAGGGCAATCGCCTCGAAGCCATCAGGCATACCATTATTCCATCGGCTAATTTTAGCTATGTACCCGACCAGTCAAATCTGTATCAAGAGGTAATAGTCAATACAAAAGGTGAAAAGCGTTTTTTGAATAAATATCGAAACATTGGCGGGCCGCAGGGAGGTATTGGTAAGTCGTCGCAAACTATGTCGTGGAGTATCAATAACTTGCTCGAAGCCAAACTCAGACCCAAAGCCGACAGTACAAACAAAGATGACAAAGAATTTGAGAAAAAGAGTTTACTAAATAACTTTAGCTTCAATGGTTCGTATGACTTTACCAGAGACACACTGCGAGCTTCTGATATTTCGTTTAGTACCAATGCCCAGTTAAGCAAAAATATTGATTTTAACCTAAACGCTACATTTGACCCCTACAAATACGTCAGAGCCGATGGTTATGGCGAAACAGGCCAAAAAATAAACAGGCTACTACTTCAAGACAGCTATTACAACATTGGCAGACTAAGTAATCTAAATTTTAGTGTCAATACCCGCTTTGCTCCAAAAGGGGCTGATAAAAAGAAAAAAAGTAAACTTGGCAACGACCAACAACTCAAACAAATCAATGCCAACCCAGATGCTTATGTCGATTTTACTATTCCGTGGACATTGGCCTTGAGTTATAGTTATAATTACAGCCAGCAAGGATTAGCCCCAAGTTTATCTGTTCAGACACTAAGTGCCAGAGGCGATTTTAGCCTTACGCCCAAATGGAAATTTGTCTATAACACAGGCTATGACTTTGAGGCCAAGTCTATTTCTTATACTAATGTACAAATAACGAGAGACTTACATTGCTGGGAAATGTCTTTTCAGTGGACACCCTTCGCCGCTGCAGGGTCGGGCCGTGCAAGTAATTATTCGTTCGATTTGCGTGTCAAATCGGCCCTGCTCAAAGACCTAAAACTAAGCCGTCGCAAAAGTTTTTATGACCGAGGTGGGTTTTAGTAGGTTTTTTTGGAGAGAAAATAATAAATTTGTTACACAATGTAACAATAGCGGTGTTTGTATAGTTAAATAAATTGAATTTGG
>JAYVJH010000424.1:0-7337 GCA_043769455.1 Runella sp.
CGTCCCGCTGGCGTAGCTGGCGATTTTCTTCTTTCAAAAAATCTTTGTCGGCTTTTAGTTCTTGTAACATTTCTGTCATTAGCTGCGAGTTTTGATGGAGTTGCGACAGCACCTGCTGAGTTTCTTCCGCTCCGTTACCTGTTTGATGGTGAACGTAGCCGTTGCCTCTGATGTCGTTGTGGTGGATACTGACATGAGTAGGCACTTTTTTAATCTCGGTCATTGTTGTTTCTAAAATTTTTGCCAACTTTATAATTTCATCATCTGTAATAGGATATTGTGGATCATTCTCAATATGGCTAAGTTTAGTTTGAGATATACCCATTTTGTCTGAAACGTATTTCTGTGTCCAGTTGTGTTTCATTCTTATTTCTTTGAGATTCTGGCCGATATATTGCATGGTGGTAAATGTTTTTTATAAAACTACTTTAAGACTATTATATTTACAAATAATACAGACAAATATATGCTGAATATTCTGTGCTTGTACGACGAATATTCTATTTTAAAGATTTAATTATCAATATAATAACTCGCATATATTCGACTGTATTTAGCATATATTCTGAATATTCAAATATGCTGAATATATTTATAATCCCAACATTTGGAGATAATTGTGTGGTCCGTTATTTTTGTTTCGTCTTGTAATAATACAAGAAAAAACATAAATTCTTATAATCATGAAAAAGTTGAACGAACAACAAATGTCCCAAGTGCAAGGCGGGGCTTGTTTTGCACAATTATTGGCTGCAGGAACAGCCACAGCAAAATACTGTAAACTTGCCAATGACCCTAATGCTGATCCAGCAAAAGTAGCTGCTGCCGCCGATGTAATGACACAGGCAGATATACTTTATTTTGCATGTGTTTTTCAAGTTTGATTTTTTAACAAAGGCCGAGTTGGATTAAGATACCAAACGGCCTTTGTTATTCCTCCTAACCGTTTATTTACATTTCTGATATATGAACTCAAAAAAATCTTTCACTCTGGTTATTCTGCTGACCACGGCGTTGATGCAGTTTCAATTCCAAACGAGTAAATCACACTACGAAGGCACATACATAGACTCCTTGGGATTGGGAACAATAGTGTTATTGATTAAATATGACAAGGTTGCAGGTGCATATAGTGGTGCCATGATAAATAACCTAACAAAAAATACTTATTCGCTTGATATTAAGTATTTAGAAGAAGATAGTATGGGAGGCATCTTGACATCGGTAAATGGGCATCAAAAGGATATAACGGGAAAATTCCATAATGATTTTATAGAAATATCACTCCAAAATACTATTTTCAGACAGCTTGATATAGATTTCAAAAACGACTTAACCGAAAAATACACACTTAAAAAATTTAGAAACAAATCTATCTACGACAGTAATGAGTTTGATAAAAGCAGAGGTATAGATAAAAATTTAGTGGGACATTGGATTTCAATAGATGCAAAACACCAAAGTAGAGGGGAATATACTTATGACTATTTTTTAGATGGAACATGTACATTCTCATCGCCAGATAACAGAATGCTGTCAAGAGAAGATAGAGAATTTTTCAGAAAAATGGCTACTCTACGTTGGTTTACCCACCAAAATTTAATAACTGAATACTATGAACTTCACTATGCGTCCTCCCTTGGTAGCGTTCCTCGCACTAATTTTTATAAAATAGACGGTGATACTCTAATAGTTAAAACTAAATTTGGAGTTGCCTCAAAATTTATCAGAGAAAAACAATAACTAAAATAGACAATGCTGAGAACGGTTTTATACACTTGTATTTTTGTGGTACTGTATGTTTTTCTGAGAACAGCAGTAGATGTAGTATTGATCAATAAGGCAGTAATTTTATCTAAAAATTACACTGTTTTTGCTGGTATAGGACTCTATACTTGGGGAGCCATACTTAACTGCATAGATATCTTGGTTGTATTTGGCTTGTTATCGATAGGGCTTTACATGATGGGTGTAAAAATCCAAACTGTTGAGCTACTTCGGCTTTGTGTGCTAAGCAGCTTTGTCTTTTTGTTACATTTTGTTCTAAAAATGCTTTGGTTTGGCTTTATAGACAAAAACTACACCCCAGATTCGCTGCAGCAGTTTTATCCTTTTTCACTGTACCGTCTGCTCGGGGGTAGTGTAGAAGCTATTGAAACACCGCTAAAAATGCTCAATATATTTGAACTTACTTTTTGGGCTCTGCTCATAGTGGGTATTCGTAAAATATATAATTGGACGTGGCAAAAAAGCATTGAAATTGTACTTTATTCGTATATTTCACCTCTTTTCTTTTGGTGGGTTCTCTCATCTTTTATCATTTTGAGTATAAGCTAATGAAACGTAAACGATTTATCTCCGCAATCATTTTTATCTTACTATCGGCTACTCTCTGGTTGGGTATTAAAACATATTTACGTTTTCAGTAAAAGCAAATAGCTCTCAAAAACATAAAACATTTACCAAGTTTTGACTACTTTTCAAGCACCGACTCCACTTTTTCAGTTTCTAAAATCAACAGACAATCTAAAATCATCATATTTCTCTTTAGACCTTCCTGCGAGCATTGCCAACATCAAGCCAAAGAAATTAGAGACCATTTGTCGGTACTAAAAAACGCTGAGATTTTTTTTGTATCAACGGAATATCAAACAGCAATAAAACAATTTGCTAAGGTAGAACGGCTTGAAAATCAAACAAATATTCATTTTTTAAGCCTCCCACAGGATCAAGTCTATCAAACATTTGGTACGGCTATCATTCCTCATGTTTTTGTGTATGAGAACAATATTTTAGTAAAAGAATTGAGCGGATTTGTACCCATTCAAAAATTGATAACACGCCAACCATGAAGCAGAAAGACTACCGTAAATCTTTTATTCGACAACACGATCAAACCGATTGCGGTGTGGCTTGTTTGGCATCGGTCGTGAAATATTATGGAAGCGACACCACCCTCGAACAACTACGAGCCATAAGTGGAACATCGTCGCAGGGTACTACTCTTTTGGGGCTTTGTCAGGCAGCGAAACGACTACATTTTGAGGCTGACGGTTTTGAAATTACAGATTTAACAGAATTATCAAAAGTAACTAAACCATACATTGCACATTGGCGACTTGACGATAAAATGGAGCATTACGTCGTAGTGTATGAACACAAAAATAATGGCAATATTTTAATTGGCGACCCAGCAAAGGGAATTATAGAGATTCCAGAAGTAGAATTTTATAATAGTTGGTCTTCAATGATTTTGTTACAGGTCACACCAAATAAAGAATTTAAGAAAATTGAGCATACTAAAAAGCAAAAACTAAGATGGTTCGTTGAACTTATTCGCCCTGAGTGGCCAATTTTAGCTATCACAGCATTGCTGGGTGTTATCATCACACTATTAGGTTTTTCGATGGCTTTGTTTTCACAAAAACTAATTGATGAGATTTTACCCAAACATCAAACTAAAAATCTTATTTTAGGCTTGGTGTTATTGGTTTTGCTACTTTTTATTAAAGCTGGTATTTCATATTTCAGAACTGTGCTTTTATTGCAACAAAGCCAGTCGTTTAACAATCGATTATCCAATAGTTTTTACGAAAAATTGTTGCGATTATCCAAGATATTTTTTGATACTCGTAAAACAGGTGATCTAATTGCCCGTATGCACGACACTCGTAGAATCCAATCAGTCATTAGTTCTTCGGTAGGCAGTATTCTGATAGATATCATTATAATGATAACCTCAATCGCTTTTATTTTTAGCTATTCTGCATTTATAGGCTCGTTTTTATTGTTGTGCATACCCTTTTTTGGTACATTGGCTTGGTATTTTCATAATCCGATTGTAAAAGGACAAAAAAATATTATGACGGGGTATGCCCAAGTCGAAAGCCAATACATAGACAGTATCACAGGTATTTTAGCTATTAAAGCTACCAATACAGAACATTATTTTACAAAAATTAGCGAAAATATATACCATCGATTTCAACAAAAAATATTTGATTTAGGTATAATTGGAGGTCGTTATGGTCTTTGGGGCGATGGTATGGGTATTTTTCTCGCTTTGGGCGTTTTAGGTGCAAGCTCTTGGCTGGTTTTAGAACAACAACTTCGGATAGGTCAAATGATGGCTCTTCTGGGTATATCATCAGGCATGATCGGAGCAGTTGCACGCCTCACAACGCTCAATATTCAATTTCAAGAGGCAAGAATTGCTTTTGATCGAATGTACGAGTTTGCAAACAGCCCTTCTGAATCTATGTCAAATGACAACATAACAGTCTTAACGTTTTCTAAACTTGTCATTAGTAATATATCTTTCAGATTTATTGGTAGAACAGCCTTCCTTAAAGATATTTCGCTTGAAGTGCATAAAGGCGAAATGGTGGCTTTGCTCAGCGAAAGTGGGTGTGGCAAGAGTACGCTGTTACAAATTTTAGAAAAATTTTATGATTGGGAAACAGGTGATATAATGGTAAATGATACTTGTTTGAGAAAAATAAAAACTACAAGTTGGCGAAACATAATTGGCGTCGTACCGCAAGAAATTAAAATATTTAGTGGCACAATCATTGAAAATATCATAATGGGCCGTACCACGTCATCCGATAATAAAGTTGTTGATTTTTGCGAAAAATATGGCTTCGATAGGTTTATACAAAAACTACCGCAAGATTATTCAACTATTGTAGGTGAGCATGGTGTTCAATTATCGGGTGGGCAAAAACAAATTGTAGGTTTAGCAAGAGCGTTATATTCTAATCCGCATCTATTACTGCTTGACGAAGCAACAGCGGCTATGGATAGGAATACTGAAAAGTTTGTGATGAACTTATTAAAGGATTTGAAAAACGAAATAGCTATTTTGCTCATTACGCACAAAGTCCAGACAGCACAAGAAGCCGACCGTATTTATATTATCGAAAATGGTTGTATAAGCCATACTGATACTCCCTATGCCCTCCTCCGTACATCAAATTTGTATAGCGATAGCTGGAAAGAATTGGAAAATTATACAATTTCAGCATAATGTTTTGTGTTTTGCATATTAACAACTACTATATCTCTTGTTCAAACTATGTAGTATAGTTTCCATAAACTAAAAAATCCCAACGGCCGCAAACCGCTGGGGTTTTTTGGGGTCATCGGCAGTAAGTACGCTTCAAACGATTGTCGAACCAAAAAAAGCACGAGCTAAGGATTTGTAGGTGTTTTTTCAGGAACAGGAAACGTCATTTCAAAATTTTCGACGACCAATGCAGTGAGTGGGCGTAACGAACTAATGTCTGGAAAGAGTGCAGCGTTGATTTTAATATCTTTAATATCAGCAAAATAAGCCTTGCCTTTGGCCGATGGTTTAGTGAGTAGTAGCTCTTGGCCGAGACGCTGGGTAATATTTAATGGAAACAATGCCGATGAAAAGGGAAACGAAAAACGGCTTCGCTGGACGGTGGCCTCAAAAAAAGGCTCATCATTGAGCGAAGCCGAAAACAGTTTGGTGCGTTTGTCGGGTTGTTCGATAGTAAAATCTGCCAATTCTTTGGGAATACTCCAGTTTTCGATGCCGTTCCATACGCTTTCTTGGCTCGAAACGTATATCTTAGAAATAGAAAATGTGTTTTTGTCTTCTATCTTAAAATAACCAGGAATAAATAATAGTTCTTTGTATGGACCAACGGGTGAAGTCTGATAATCGACCAACATCACGCTACCGACAATGCCCTTGAATGACTCTCGTTGATAGTCGGCCAGAAAGCCGTTTTCTTCAATCCATTTTTTTGAAAAACGATACAATAAAATTATACCGTTGCCCGTCAGTGTCCATGGTGCGGGTGCAATAATGAGCGGTTCGGTGTTCATTTGTCAGTAGTTGGTTGTGAGATTGAATAAATTGTGAGTTCGTAAAAATACCTTATTTTTGTCAAAAACAAAACACGTCTAATGTTCACACAGCCCACGCTCGATTTTCTCAAAGATTTATCACAAAACAACAACCGAGAATGGTTTGCAGCCAATCGACCACGCTACGATGCAGCCAGAAAAGAACTTGAAAACGCAGTTGGTCAGTTGTTAAATAAAGTAAGAGAGTTTGAAGATTTGCCCAATACACAACCCAAAGACTGTATTTTTAGAATCAATCGAGATGTACGGTTTTCAAAAAACAAAGATCCCTACAAAAACAATCTAAGTGCTGCCATAGGGCCGGGAGGCCGTCATTCGGGGCGAATAGACTTTTATTTTCATATTCAGCCCAATGGTGAGTCGCTTTTGGGGGCAGGAATGTGGAATCCCACCCCCAAACAATTAGTAGCTTTTAGACAAGAAATAGATTTTAACCCAACTCGACTGACAGGTGTGATTCAGGACGAGAAGTTTCGTAAATATTTTCCAGAAATTTTGGGTGAATCGCTCAAAAAAACACCGAAAGGCTACACCGAAGACAACCCCAGTGCCGATTTGCTGAAACGCAAGCAACTGTTTTTTATGCACAAGTTTACAGATTTGGAGGTTACATCGCCCGATTTTTTAGAAAATATATTCATGGGCTGTCGCCTCATTAAGCCCTTTTGCGATTTTTTGAACACCATTTTCTTTGACGAAGTCGAAGAAGCCGTTGAATTGTAAAAAATCTATCTTGATGAAAAATCAAATCCCTATTGCACTCATTTATATACGGTTGGCTCTCGGGCCATTGCTGATTATATTGAGTGTGCTACAAATTGAAAACTATAAATGGATTGCTATTTTGGTATTGACTGTTGGTTTATTGACAGATATTTTTGATGGAATCGTTGCGAGAAAATTAGACATATCAACCCAAACAATGCGAAGATTAGACTCAAATGTCGATCAAGTATTTTTTATTGCCGTAGCCGTTGCCACGTATATCCAATGCCCTCAGTTTTTTAAATCCAATAGCTGGTTTTTGGGTATTTTAATTGGTTTTGAGTGTTTGACTTATCTGGTGAGTTTCTTGAAATTTAAAAAAGAAATTGCAACACATTCGATTGGTGCTAAGATTTGGACACTTTTTCTGTTTGCGACACCCCTTCAAATCATCTTACAATGTCAGTCAGTTGTTTTGTTTTATTTTTGTTTTTGGATTGGACTCATTACCAGACTTGAAATTATTGCTATTGTTTTGATATTAAAAAAATGGACAAACGATGTGCCAACGTTTGTCCATGCGCTACAACTAAGAGCTGGACAAGAAATAAAACGAAATAAGTTTTTTAACGGAGCTACATTCAAGTAATAAATGCAACTTTTTGGTTAAATATTTGAATTGGACTTAAATAGCCATGTCTTTTTCTGGGTCTGTTGTTAATAATATTTTC
>JAYVJH010000425.1:0-10742 GCA_043769455.1 Runella sp.
GATTGACCTAAAAAATAAACAAATCACAGACAACATACCGACAGGCCGCTATCCGTTTGGGATATGCTTGTCGCCCAACGAAAAAAATGTGTTTGTGGCCAACGTTGGTATTTTTGAATACAAATTTTTTACAGACCTCGACCCCAAAGACCTCAAAAATACAGCCCACCAATGGCCTGCCACTAAATACGGCTCAAAAGAAATGATAGAGGGCAACGCCAGTAAGGGAATACCAGCACTCGGCGACCCCAACAGTCCAGAAGGTTTTTCGGTCTGGAAATACAGCATAGTGAAAAGTGAAGAGTTAAAAGCGAAAAACGAAAATTCAAAAAACTTCTCACTCATCGCTAAAATCAAAACAGGTTTTTTGGTAGGTCAGATGGTTGAAGATTTCCCAGCCGTGGGTGGGAGTAGCCCCAATTCGGTGGTAGCATCAGACAAATACGTGTTCGTGAGTAATGGCAACAACGACTGCGTTTCGGTTATTGACATTACCCGTGATACAATCGTCAATACCATTTTTCTAAATCCAGAGCCAAAACTCAAAAAACTACGGGGCATTATTCCTTTTGGTGTAGCCCTCTCGCCTGACCAGAAACGGCTCTATGTAGCCGAAGCAGGTATTAACGCAGTGGCTGTTATTGACGTGCCAACTTTAAAAGTCATTGGCCACTTACCTGTTGGTTGGTTTCCGTCCAAACTCAAAGTAAGTCCCGACAACAAAAAACTCATCGTAACCAACGCCAAAGGCTACGGCAGTGGGCCTAACGGTGGTCGAAATTACAGATTGACCATTGAGGGTAGTTATATTGGTAGCTTGATGAAAGGCTCGATTTCGGTTATAGCTATTCCAACAGATGAAGAGTTGCCCAAATTGACACAAAAGGTTATTGACAATAATTACAGCCCAAGCCCTCCAAATATTGTTCCCCCTCTGGGGGTTAGGGGGCTGCACATTGTTTTTATTTCAAAAGAAAATCGTACTTACGACGAAATTTTTGGACAAGTCAAGGGCGGCAATGGCGATGCTACGTTGGCACGTTACGGTCTTGGGGCTACCTTTGGTAATAAAAATAAAACGACTGTAATCAAAAAAGGCGATGTCATGCCCAATCACCTGGCATTGGCACGGCAGTTTGCAATGTCCGACAATTTTTATTGCGATGCCGACGTATCGGCAGACGGCCACCGCTGGATGGTGGGCGTATATCCAAACGAGTGGGTAGAAACAGGCACGGCAGCAGCTTACGGCGGCAAACGCAACTTGATAGACACCTCGAAAGCGGCTGGCAATTTGGCTTTTTATGGTGCGGCTGGTAGTATTTATCCCGAAGACTACAACGAGGGTGGCTCAATGTGGGAACATTTGGAACGAAACAAAAAAACGTTTTTTAATTTTGGCTTTGGGGTAGAAATGGCCGCAGCCTATTCTGACAGCACCATGAAACATATTGGCGAACTTTATACTGTCAATTACCCACTCCCCGCCCCTCTTTATGACAATTCGTCTAAGCTCTTCCCGACCTACAACATGGCTATTCCCGACCAGTTTAGGGCAGATGTTTTTATGAAAGAATTTAACGAAAAATGGAGTAAAGGTGGCTTACCCGATGTCGTTACCCTCATGCTACCCAACGACCACGGCACGTCCGAGCGGCCTAAGGCTGGGTTTCCGTTTGTAGAAAGCTACATGGCCGACAACGACCTGGCACTGGGCCGAGTCGTTGAGTTTTTGAGCCACACTATTTACTGGAAAAATATGCTCATTGTGGTTTTGGAAGACGACCCACAGGGCGGCGTGGACCATGTCGATGCACACAGAAGCCCGTTAATGGTCATTTCGCCTTATGTCAAACGCAACTATGTGGGCCATGTGCATTATAGTTTTGGTAGTATTTTTAAAACTTTCTGGAAAATACTAAACATACCCTACCTCAACCAATACGACGCAACTGCCACAGATTTGAGCGATATGTTTACCGACAAACCCGACTTTACGCCCTACAATGCCCTGCCGATTGACCCACGTATTTTTGACCCACAAAAAGCCCTCGACCCATTCGATGAGCGATTTGACTGGAAGGCTTTTTCAGAGTCAGAAGAATTGGACAAGACCGAAACTATGCAAAAACGCCGTGCCGAAGATGATATTGAACTACGAAAAAAGAAAAAAAAGAAAAAAGAAAAAATATAAATATCTACTCAAAACCAATGCAGCCTTTTTGTTTCAATAACTTATTTTAACTACCAACAGTACACACCTACGGTGCTGTCTTTTGGTTGCGTAACATGAGTAACTTACTGTTTTTCGGTATTTTACACAATTCACGACATCAGACTACACACATACAAGTGCTTATTTTCAACAATCAAACATTTATCAACGTCATTACTCGTACTCCTTGCACTCGTTCCATTATTCCATCAAAATCGTCAGCCGAAAACCATTCAAAATTGCCTTGATGCTTAAACCAAGTCAGTTGGCGTTTGGCATAGTGGCGGGTATTTCGTTTGACGAGCCGTACCATTTCCAAGTAATCATATTGGCCGTCCAAATAATCAAAAACTTCTTTGTAGCCAACTGTTTGTAGTGCATTATGATTTCTAAATAAAGCCAAATTTTTGACTTCATCAACCAATCCATCGGCCAGCATTTTATCGGCTCTGGTGTCAATTCTGTTATATAATTCGCTACGATCTCGATTGATGGCTATTGTTATAATGTCAAAAGGTCGTTGGGCTACCTGACGGATTTTGAACGACGAAAACGGGCGGCCTGTTAGCAGACAAACCTCCAACGCCCGCACCACTCGCTGAGAGTTTTGGAGGTCGTTGGTTTGGCAATAAACGGGGTCTAATGTTTGTAGTTGTATTTGTAGAGGCAATAATCCCTCGTTTTCGAGTCTGTTCATTAGCTCGGCACGCAACTGTGGCGGGGTAGTCGGTAAGTCGTCAAGTCCTTCGCAAAGGGCTTTGATATAAAGCCCAGAGCCGCCCGTTACGATGGCATACTGATTGGTACTAAAAATTTGGTCGAGTGTTGCCAGTGCATCTCGCTCAAACGAACCCGCACTATACAGTTCAGTTATAGAGTGAGAGCCTACAAAATGGTGTCGAACGCCAGCCATATCGCTGGCCGTTGGCTTGGCTGTGCCGATGTTTAGTTCGCCATAAAACTGCCGAGAGTCAGCCGAGAGTACTTCTGTATTGAGTTTTTGGGCGAGCCTCACGCACAAGTCAGTTTTGCCAACTGCCGTAGGGCCAGCCACAACGATAAGCGTAGGCATTGGTTAGTTGCTCGATAGTGCCTTATAGCTTTTATCAATTACTTCGCCAGGCAGATTTTTATTAGACAATTTTAGCGAAGAGCTACTCAATTCTAAAATTTTGTAACGACTTTTTTTATTCAAAACCAACTCAGACTCATCTGCGCTTAGTTCCCATGTGCCTTTTTCATAGACTTGTACGTCGGTGGTTCGGCATTTGGTTGGGCCTTCGTTGAGTTCATAGGTTTTGTTGGCATTCAACAAAAAAATATCATCTTTTGTACAAGCCCTGTTCAACGAAAAAACATCGACATTGTTGATGCCAATGGCCGTAATTTCCCATGATTTAGATATTTTTCCGGCAATGAGTTCTAATTTTGCCGCTCCCGTTGGCATTGGGTCGTTAGAAGTCGTTGTTTTGCAAGACATTGAACCAACAAACAACACTGTAAGAACGAGACTTGATAGCGATTTCATGTTTGATAAATATTTAGACTGATGAGTAAAGTGGTTAGACTACAAATGTAACTTAGAGACCACGATTTTTGTGTTAAGTAACTTAAAATTAGTACAAAAGGTTTATTTCAGAGGTGGTAGGTTTTGAATCGGAAAAAACTGATTGTCTTTTAGTTCAAAAGCCAGGTGTTCGATGCCATTACTTAGCAAAAGAAAAGGCGCATTGAGTGTTTTGTTATAATTGGTCGTTTGCCCAAAAGTATCATCTGACAATAAAATGTGAGGGGCTTTGCACTCGACCAATATAAATGGTTTGGCGGCTCGGTCATAAACTATAATGTCGGTACGCTTACTGAGCCGATTGACTTTTAAGCCACTTTCAGACTTTATGAGTGATTTGGGGTATTGACACTCAACTATGAGCCAGTTCAGAACGTGCTGCCGTACCCATTCTTCGGGTGTAAGAACTACATACTTGCGCCGTATTGAATCGAAGATATACGGTTTGTCTTCAATTTTTGTAAGTTTGCAATTGAATGATGGTAAATTGAGCGGAATCATACTACAAATGAAATAAAAAGAAGAATGAAAACAAAAAAAGAAATTGTCGAAAACTGGCTTCCACGCTACACGGGTACACCATTAGAGGGCTTCGGTGAGTATATTTTATTGACCAATTTTATCAATTATGTACAACGATTTGCTGATATTTTTGAGGTCGAAATCAAAGGTCGAGATCGAGCCATGCAAACGGCTACTGCCGAAAATATTACTATCATTAACTTTGGTATGGGTAGTGCCATGGCTGCTACGGTGATGGACTTGCTGTCGGCTGTCAAGCCCAAAGCTGTATTGTTTTTGGGTAAATGTGGCGGACTGAAAAAAACCCAAATTGGCGACCTGATATTACCCATTGCGGCCATCAGAGGCGAAGGTACGAGCAACGAGTACATGAAGCCCGAAATACCAGCGTTGCCATCGTTTAGGCTACAAAGGGCGGTGTCATCGACTATCAAAAAATATGAACTCGACTACTGGACGGGTATGGTCTATACCACCAATCGGCGCATCTGGGAACATGACGAAATATTTAAAGAAAACCTACGAGAAACCCGAGCCATGGCCATTGACATGGAAACGGCTACTATTTTTACAGTCGGTTTTGTCAATTCTATTCCACACGGCGCACTCTTGTTGGTGTCCGACAATCCGATGGTGCCAGAGGGTGTAAAAACCGAAGAGAGCGACAAACACGTGTCGGCCAATTTTGTAGAAAACCACCTAAAAATAGGTATCGATTCGCTCAGAGAATTAGCCGCATCTGGCGATTCGGTCAAGCACTTGCGCTATGAGTAGATGTGTATTTAGCCCTCGCTCGGCTCTGTCGAGTGAGAATTGTCGTAACGCCTCTGGCGTATATTTTGACAAAAATAAATTTAGTAACATTAGCCACATTTAGTACTCATTCAGTCATTATATTTATTATGAAATCATTAAAGTTTATAGCCGTAATTATTGGAGGTTTTATGTCATTGACAGGTTGCAATCAACGCTCAAATACAGGGCAAATAGACGAGGCGATTGTATATAAAAATCTTGTAAAAAACCGACTGCAATTACCCAACGGCTGGTCGTTGAGTCCTGCTGGGCGGAGTGTTTTAGACTTAGACGATTTGCCGCTAAATATGATACTGTCGCCGTCCAAAAAATATGTAGCCATCACCAACAACGGCCAAAGTACGCAGAGCGTGATGTTGATTGATGCCCGAACCGAAAAACTATTAGACAAAGCCATTACCCCAAAGTCTTGGCTTGGACTGGCGTTTAGTGCCGACGAAAAATACATTTACGCTTCGGGCGGCAACGATAACAAAGTACTGATTTACGAAATAAAAAACAATAAACTCGTTGAGCAAGAAGGCATTACGCTTGGTAAGGCTTGGCCCAAACGAATTTCACCCGCAGGGCTTTGTGTCAATTCAGCCGCAAAACTATTATATGTAACGACCAAAGACGACAGCTCGGTGTATGTCTGTAATACCGAAACAAAAAGCGTTATTCAGAAAATAAAAATCCCTGCCGACCCATATACTTGTTTACTTTCGGCCAATGCCAAACAGCTTTATATATCGGCTTGGGGAGGTGCTAAGGTGCTAATTATTGACACTGAAACCAATAAAATTGAGACCGAGATAGCTACTGCCAAAAATCCCAATGACATGGTGCTGACCGCCGACGGACGGTATTTGTTTGTGGCGCATGGCAACGACAACGTGGTGTCGCTGATTGATATACAACAAACAAAAGTAATCGAAACCCTCACTGCATCGCTCTACCCAGATGCGCCTGTGGGTAGCACACCCAATGGGGTGGCCTTGGACGAAGCCCAAAATACGCTATATGTAGCCAATGCCGACAACAACTGTCTGGCAGTTTTTGATGTGTCTGTCAGAGGGCAGAGTCGTTCAAAGGGGTTTATACCAACAGGTTGGTATCCGACTTCTGTAAAAGTAATTAACGGTAAAATTTGGGTAACAAACGGCAAAGGATTGACCTCAAAAGCCAATCCCGATGGCCCTAATCCGCTTGTTGCCAAAGCACCACAACAAAAGGGCGCAAATGCAGAGGCAAACCTAAGACCTGGTTATATTGGGGGTTTATTCAAAGGTACATTATCGGTCATAGACACGCCCGAAGAGGATATACTTGCGGCTTATTCAAGGATTGTTTATGGCAATACGCCTTACACCAAAACCAAAGAACTCAACGCCGAAGGCGAAGAAGGTAATCCGATTCCGAGACGGGTAGGCGACAAATCGCCTATCAAGTATGTTTTTTATATTATCAAAGAAAACCGTACCTACGACCAAGTGCTGGGCGACATGAAAGAAGGTAATGGTGATGCTTCGCTTTGTATATTTCCCGAAAACATTACCCCCAACCAGCACGCTATTGCCCGTGAGTTTGTGTTGTTAGACAATTTTTATGTAGATGCCGAAGTCAGTGCCGATGGTCATAACTGGTCCACGGCTTCGTATGCCAATGACTACGTCGAAAAAACTTGGGTAACGAGCTACGGTGGCCGTGGCGGTGGCTACGACTACGAAGGTGGTGGCCGCACAGTAGCATATCCACGAGACGGCTTTATTTGGGACCATTGCCAGCGTGCAGGCGTGAGCTACCGCAGCTATGGCGAGTTTGCCGACCGCAAAGATGGTAACATTCCAGCCATGAAAGACCACTATTGCAAGGGCTTTGCAAGCTATAACAACAACTACCGAGATGTGGATAGAGAAGCCGTCTGGGAACGAGATTTTGACGAACTGTTGGCTGCTGGTCAAGTACCACAGTTTAACTCTATTCGCTTTGGGAACGACCATACTTCGGGTGCAAAAATTGGCCTGCCTACACCCCAAGCCGCCGTTGCCGACAACGACCTGGCAGTTGGTCGGTTTGTAGCACATTTGGCCAAAAGCCCTATCTGGAACGAATCTGTGGTGTTTGTACTCGAAGACGATGCCCAAAATGGCCCTGACCACGTGGACGCTCACCGCTCAACGGCATATGTGGCGGGCGGTATGGTTAAGCGTGGGTTTATCAATCATACTATGTACAGTACGTCTGGTATGTTGCGGACGATTGAACTGATTTTGGGACTAAAACCCATGAGCCAGTACGATGCCGCTGCCGTACCGATGTGGCAATGTTTTATGAAAAAACCCGACAACACTCCATATTTAGTTAAAGCTGCACAAGTCAATATTGATGAGCGGAATGTGGCCATAAATCGCAATTCTAAACGCTCGCAGTTATTTGATTTTAGTCGCCCTGATGCCATTGATGACTTGGCGTTTGGCGAAATCGTATGGCAAACCGTCAGAGGGCTTGATAGTAAAATGCCCGCCCCTCGCCGTGGTGCTTTTGTGAGACTGAATAATAAAGAGGAAGAAGAAGAGGATAAATAAATTGCCATTAGCTTCGGCCAGTGGAACAAGTGCAGTAAATTTAGAATAGGAATAAAATCAAAACAATGCCTATCATCAAAGAATTTTCTGTTCTTAGTCGGTCTTCATCACTCTAAACGTCAGATTAACACGGGGGCTTGTTATTTTTGTGGCCTTTGGCAAGCTATGTATCCAGTGTGTTTGTGTTTCGTCTTTCATTATCAGGCAGCTACCGTTTTCGAGCATAACAGACACATTTTCTTTGGTTTGTTTGTGTTTGAAAACAAACTTACGCTCTGCACCAAAACTAAATGATGCAATCGGGCTGTTGGCTACAATCGTTTTTTCGTTGTCGCTGTGCCAGCCCATGCCTTCGTTGCCGTTGTGGTAGAGATTAAGCAAGCAAGAATTAAAAGCTACACCCGCCAGTTTTTCGGCCTCGGCTTTGAGTTTGAGCAATGGTTTTGTCCAAGCCAAACCCTGTTTGGTACTGTTTGAATAAGTATAAGTTATGCCGTTATCGGCATACCAAGCTACTTTTCGGGCTGTAATGATTCGTTTACCAAAAATAACTACTTCATCGTGCTGCCATGCGGTAGTGTCCAAAAGTTCAATAAAATAATCGGTAGTGTTGTTCAGTATTTGACCGTAGTAATTGGCCGTACCGCTGTGTGGCAATAAGTTTTGAGACATTATATCAATTCTTTATAAAAACTAAATCCATGAAAACCAGCCCATTCGTTGGTGTTTTTTTGGCTAATATTTTTGGTCTCAACTATTTTTACGGGTATAACTGATATTTTTGAATTTAATGCATCGCTTACTCTTTTATGGCCATCTACTATCAGCAATGCGCCTTGCTGTTCGGCTACCAAAACTGGGTTTTCTATTGTAATTGGCTCGTTTTTTGTGTCAAATGGCGTAGAAAACGACTCAGTCGGAAACAATACTTCGGGGTTGCACCAAACTACTTGATTGTTACTTTTTGTTTTTCCAGAAAGTACGTTGGCAATAAATTGTGAAACGACAACAGTTTTTAATTCAGTTGTATTTAATATCAAATCAAAGCTATTGACATCGACGCAGTTGGCGCCGTAGAGTTTTAAAAAACGCTCGTTTTCGCTTTTTTTGCGTTCTCTGATGTTTTTAATAGCCTCTTCGACCGTTGAGTAGTCTTCGTTTACTCGTGTCGAATCGTTCAAAACCCGTTTGGCGGCTACTTCTACATCGGTCGTAAAATAGAGTTTGAACGAAGTCGGAATAAAAAACCACGCCAACCGAGAGTCAATCACAAACCGTTTGTCGGACGTATTTAAGTCTCGCAATACGTTATCTATTTCGTCATCGATTTCTTTATGTAGGTCGGCATATTTGTTCATTTCCAGAGTACTCATATTGTAGCGGCTGGCAATGTTGCGCTGAATTGCCCCTGTCGATAAGTACTTGGCCTTAAATTCTTCGGCTAAAATTTTAGCAATCGTACTTTTGCCGCTACCCAAATCGCCTGTTATTGATATTTTACCGTTCATAAAATTCCTTTTATTTTTTTTGCAAAAATAACAATTATTATGGTCCAAAACCGATAAGTCAGCTTAAAATGTTGATTTAGCGTTCAGAAACAAAGCAACTTAAATATGGATACGTCATATCGTTTTTTATCAGATACCGAACCTACCGATGAGCAGTTGGAAAGGCTTATGGATTGCGTTTTAGAAGATGTATACTCAACTGATTGAGGTTTGCAAGAAAACTTTGGTTATTTCGTTTACCAAAATATGGGACTATTTTCATGCAGTTGCTCGGTTCTACCGAGCAACGACTATTGTACGGCCTCTGGCCTAAAACTTGGCTACATTGCGACTGTTTTGATTGGATATTTTCCTGCACCCTCATGCAGTAACTCGGTAGAACCAAGCGACCGCAGTTTAAACTTTCTTTTGCGTTTTGTCAATCTGTGGCCTCTCCCAATCGCTCAACAAACCACAAAACTTTCCATACCTTTCAAAAATACATCATCAATACCAGCGCCATGCCCTGCTGAGACAGGAATGGCGATATCGTAATGGTTTTTGAACACAATACCGCCCTCAACGGGGTCTTGGGCGTGTTCAAAACAAGAGTCTAAGTCATAAAAAACAATATTGGTCAATGCCGTCGCCAAATGGGCATTGGCCGACAGCCCCAGCCGAGACTCAGACATACAGCCAATCATGCACTTCACACCAGCGGCTTCGGCTACGGCATTGATTTTGATGGCGTTTCTGATGCCTCCACTTTTTGACAGTTTGATATTAAAATAATCGGCGGCTTGTGCCTGAACCAATTTGAGGGCATCTTGATGCGAAAAAAGCGACTCATCGGCACAAATTGGGATAGACGTATTTTTTCGTAGTCGTGCCATATTTACCAAGTCCCAATCTTTGACGGGCTGCTCGCAATATTCTATGTTTAGGTCGGCGATGGTTGCCAATACTTGTTTGGCCGCCACATAGTCCCAACCCTGATTGGCATCTGTTCTAATTGGTATTTGGTCGCCAATAGCCGTTCTTATTGTCTTTATTCTTTCAATGTCGTCTTTGGCATTGGCGCCGAGTTTTACTTTGATGGCTTCTGCGCCTCGCTCTTTGATTTTGAGTGCATCGTTGGCCATGTTTTCGGGGCTACCAATATATATTGTCTGGTCTGTTTTGATGGCACGATTGGCACCCCCCAAAAACTGATACAGCGGTACATTGGCATATTTGGCCGCCAAGTCGTACAAAGCCATATCAAAAGCACTTTTCACGGTTGGGTTTCGGGCCAAATATCGGTCGAGAGCTAATAGACAGCCTTCGATGTCGGTAGGGTTTTTGCCGATGAGTAATTTGGCCAAGTCGTGGGCGGCGGCATAGGCCGTTCCTTGTGTTTCACCAACAATCATCCAAAATGGCGCACCTTCGCCCAGCCCCACAAGGCCGTCAGAAGTATGAATTTTAATAAGAATATTTCGGGCTTCGTCAATCGTGCCTATCGCTATCGTTACAGGTGCATGAAGTTGAATGTTGAGTTTAAAAACTTCTATTTTGGTAATTATTGG
>JAYVJH010000426.1:0-8683 GCA_043769455.1 Runella sp.
ATGAGGTTATTGATTTAACAGTAACTTCGCCACCTTACGACAATTTGAGAAATTATAAAGGTTTTGATTTTCCATTTGAAGATATAGCCAAAGAATTATATAGAGTTACCAAACAGGGCGGTGTAGTTGTTTGGGTTGTAAACGATGCAACAATTGAAGGAAGCGAAACAGGAACAAGTTTTAGTCAAGCACTATATTTTAGAGAAATTGGCTTTAATCTTCATGACACAATGATTTTTCGTAAGACAAATCCAATTCCTCAAATTTATCGCAAACGCTATAATAATGAATTTGAATTTATGTTTGTTTTCAGTAAAGGTGTTGTGAAAACGCACAAACCTTTGATGGTGGACTGTATGCACGCGGGCTTAGAATTGAACGGAACGACTTACAAAAATTTCTCGAAAAATGAGCAAGTAAGAGAAAAATTAGCAAATCCAGTAAAAGACAAAAAAATTAAAGGGAATATTTGGGAATATGTCGTAGGTAAAAAATTAGAAGACCAAGAAGCAAAAGGACACCCAGCACCATTTCCTTGTGAACTTGTGAGAGACCACATAAAATCTTGGACAAATCAAGGCGACATCGTTTTTGACCCAATGAGTGGAAGTGGTACAACTGCCAGAGTGGCTTGCGAAATGGGCAGACAATATATTGGAATAGATATTAGCAACGAATATTGCGAAATGGCAAGAAAACGAGTTAGACAAATTGAAAATACCCCGACATTGTTTTTTGCAGGAGAACCACAATCAGAGTATGTTGGCGAAACCGAAAATGCACTGCCACTAACATAGTATTGGTTTGCTGATGAGATTATAAAAAAATACTGACTTAAGTAATTTAAAATCAGTATGTTAATCAATATTTATGTCATCTGACAGAACTTTATAAAGTATCTGGAAGTGATTAAATATTGGAAATGTACTCGCTGGACTTTCAGGTAAAAATTTTTAAATTTCACTTCATCATAAATCCCTTTCTGTTTTTGAGCCTCTCCACTTATTGTCAGTTTGAACTTAGCTTTAAAATCGTTGCACAATCAACAGATACAACGGCATTCCAACTGTAATATTTACAGGAAAAGTAACGGCAAGAGCCATTGGTAAATATAGCCCAGGATTGGCTTGTGGGACTGTGATTTTCATGGCCGCAGGAACGGCAATGTACGAAGCACTGGCAGCCAGCACTGCAAAAACAAATCGGTTGGCTATGTCAGTAGTTACCAGACTGCTCAATACCGCAACAACGCAGCCATTGATTAAAGGAACAGCAACGGCGAAGGCAAGGGGAAAAAACCCAGCCGAAAAAAAAGATTTAAGTTTTCGACCGCTTATTATACCCATATCCAATAGAAAAATAGCCAGAAAGCCCTTAAAAATATCGTTAGTAAACGGCTTGATTCCTTCTGCCTGCTTGGTACTGGCTATCAACCCAATGACCAAACTTCCCAAAATTAACAATACACTACCGTTGGTCAATGAATGTTTTATGACAGATGTCAGACTTACCTTTCCGATGGCTTGTTCTTTGTCGTATATTGATATAAGTACCAATCCAATAACTATCGCTGGCGACTCCATGAGCGCCATCACTGCCACCATGTAGCCACGAAGGCTTAATTGTTGGGCATCAAGAAACGATACTGCCGTTACAAATGTAACCGCACTCACTGAGCCATAAGCTGCCGCTATTGCGCCCGCATCATAAATTCCCAATTTTTGTTTCAGTATAAAAAAAGTGTAAATCGGAATTGCTATTGAAATACATATCCCAAAAACCATACACCAAGCAATTTCGCTTGAAAACACTTCGTGAGAAAGTTCTTGGCCACCCTTGAAACCAATAGCAAACAACAGATATAGCGAGATAAATTTGGACGAATTGGGGGGTATTTCTAAGTCACTTTTTAGATAAACAGCAACAATACCAAGTACAAAAAAAAGTAGGGCAGGGTTTGTGAGGTTTTCAAGGAGCAGGTTAAAGTTCATGTTGTTTTAGATAAATTTTAGTTGATAAATTGTAATTCGCCCGTTCGTAGAGTATAAAATGCCCCAACGATTTTTATTTCCCCTTTTTCTTCCATTGTTCTCAATATTTCACTCTTTTTTCTGATTTGGGCAAGGGTATGCCTTACGTTATTTTGCGACACAAACTTAACAAAGGCTTCATTCATTGATGTTTTTTCGCCCTCAAAACCCTTGCTCATCGCTACCGCAGGTTTTATATTTGCCAACATAGCCGTTATGTTTCCTAATTGCACGTTGTCGATAGCACCCTTGACAGCCCCGCAATGCTGATGCCCCATTACTATAATTAGCTTTGCACCAGCTACTTTACAGGCAAATTCCATACTCCCCAAAAGATCGGTATTTACAAAGTTTCCGGCTACTCTTCCTACAAATACATCACCTATACCTTGGTCAAATACATCTTCGACAGGTACTCTGCTATCCAAACAACTCAGTACCATTGCCTTAGGAAACTGACCACCAGTAGCCGCTTTCCTGATTTCTTCGGAGTGCGCTCGCTGTGTAACGTTACCACTTTTGTAACGTTCATTTCCTGCCTTAAACTCCTGCAAAACTTGCTCGGGTGTTAAAGAATCTTGCTCGGCTTTTGTCATAACATGTTTGTTTGGGTAGCCTACTGCCGAAGAATCTGAATGTTTATTTTCTTTTTTAGAACCCCACTGGCAAGCCCCCAGCCAACAGACGACCATCACAGCTACAATAACTTGTTTGAGTTGTTTTTTCATTGGTTTGATTAGTTTGATTTGTGCAAAATTGAGATTTTTAATTCATAAATTTTTATTTATATTTGTAATGTAAACTATAAAAATATATTATGAACTATACACTCAATCAATTACAAATATTTCTAAAAGTTGTCAAAGCAGAAAGTGTAACAAAAGCCTCACAGGAGTTGCATCTTACGCAGCCAGCGGTTTCTATTCAGCTCAAAAATTTTCAAGAACAGTTTGATATTGCACTGACGGAAGTAGTAGGCCGAAAAATTTATATAACTGACTTTGGGCGTGAAATTGCCGAAGCAGCCGAAAATATAATCAATCAAGTACATGCCATCAACAACAAGACACTGGCCTACAAAGGCCAAATGACAGGCAGACTGAAGATTTCGATAGTATCGACTGGCAAATATGTAATGCCGTTTTTTTTGACCGATTTCATACAAAAACACTCGGGTATTGAACTGTTGATGGACGTAACCAATAAAAATAAAGTGGTGGAAAGTTTAGAAAAAAATGAAGTTGATTTTGCGCTCGTTTCTATATTGCCTACTAAACTCAACGTTCAAAAATTAGACTTACTTCAAAACAAATTGTACTTGGTAGGAAACACCAAAACAAAGTTTAGAAAAGGAACTCACACAAAAGATATTTTTAATGAATTGCCTTTGATTTTTAGAGAAAAAGGTTCGGGAACAAGGCAAACAATGGAAAATTTTATTGACGAAAATAGTATTTCAGTCTTAAAAAAAATGGAACTCACCTCTAACGAAGCCGTCAAACAGTCTATATTGGCAGGTTTAGGATATTCGATTATGCCATTGATAGGAATCAAAAGCGAATTACAAAACGGTGAACTGGAAATAATAGCAGTAAAAGGACTCCCCATAAAAACAACGTGGAGCCTGATATGGCTGGAAGGAAAAAAACATTCGCCTGTCTGTATTTCATTTTTGGACTATCTAAAAAAAGAAAAAGACAGTATCGTTCAAGACAAATTTGAATGGTCTGAGACGTATTAGTTTTTAAGGTAATGGTCTTATAGTCAATTACTTAGCAAACAGCATTTTCATTGGCACAGATTTGGAGATCGCCAAGACACTTCCAGATGCGGGCATTGAGCCTGATATTTTTGTGAAGCCCAATATCAAAGATGTTGCATATGGCATTGATACTGAAATAGAAGCCGTAAAAAAGTTGATTTTAAGTAAAAGATAAGCCTAAAAAGTAATTTGTTCAAAACTTATACCAGACATAAGCCGTTACATAACTGTTGAGTGGGCCAGTATAAAAAAATAAACAACCCAGACAGAGTGATTTATTAAAATAACGATGCAATGAATATATATTTACAAAAGTGGATTGAGTTTTATGATAGATGTGAAGAAAGCTGGCACTCAATCCAAGCCTCAAAAATAACGAGTAATTTAGTAGTGTTGTTTTTTATGATTGGTATAATAATTACATTACTATCTCATTATCATATAATTGACTATAAAATAGGCCGCTTTTTTGCTATTGAGTTGGCGTTTAGTATCTTGCTGATTAGTGAAATAATGGGTCTGGTTTTTATTTTAACTCATTCTGTGGCAGACTCTGTTGGTAAGCAGTTTGAGATTGTATCTTTGATTTTGTTGAGAGATTCTTTTAAAGAAATGGGGCATTTGCCGCTGAATGTTGAATGGAATACCGAAACACTTTTGGAACTTCTGCCATTGCTGACAGACGCACTCGGGGCGGTGTTTATATTTTTGATAATTGGGCTTTTTTACAAAGCACAGCGGCACATCAGAATCACAAATAGCCCCGAAGAACAGCTGCGGTTTATTATTCTCAAAAAATCAGTTGCAAATATCCTGTTGGTTGTCTTCATATCAATTTGTGTTTATGATTTGACTAATTTTTTTATCACAAACCAATACCAAAACGACTTCAATGTTTACTACACTATTCTGATTTTTACAGACATACTAATCTTGATTATATCTTTGCGCTACAGCAATCTGTACATTCACTTGTTTAGGTATTCGTCTTTTGCGCTGGCTACTGTTATTATTCGGTTGTCGCTTTCTGCCCCCAAATATTACAATGTCTTGTTGAGTGTTTCGGCAGGGTTGTTTGTGTTATTGGTTGCCAATATTTATAATATGCTCAATGCCAATAAATTAACTAAATAATTGGCAGGAATATCGAAAACCAAATAGCCACAGAAACACTGCATTTGCAAGTTGTCTGTGGCTATTTCTGGTTTTGTCTTACTTCGTTTTAGTTTTGTGCTTTCTGTATGGCGGCCTCGATTTTGTCGGCCAAGGTTTCGAGTTCGGGTTGTGTCCAGGTTACTCTGACACCAAACGAAATCAAACGCCCGATTGTCTCCTGCGATTTGGGCAAATCTAAATCGTTGTAGTCTTGCGCCCCACCCAATACCTGAATTGGCAGCTTACTTGCCGTGTCCATATTTTTGATGTGTGTCCATTGGTTAATAAAATGGTACATATTAGTAAACCAATAATTGAAACCACTCACGCCTGCGGTATTGAACTCGTTTATTACTTTTTGAGCTGTTTCAGTATCGGTCAAAAGTAAGTTCAGGAACGTAGCCGAGTCGCCATCTGGGTCCGGAATGGTTGCAAAACCAAGCCCCTGCACGGTCGAAAGGCGGTGCATGAGCCAGCGTTTGTGTTCATTGTTTTTTTGGACAATATACGGCACACGGCGAGTTTGAGCCAAGCCAACGGCGGCGTGTAGTTCTGATATTCGATAGTTAAACCCAATAATTGGGTGTTGCTCCATACCTCGGTTTGAGCCTACGTGGTCGTGGCCGTGGTCTGAGTAGCTATCGGCGAGTTTGTAGCAGTTTTCATCGTTTGTTACCATTACTCCACCTTCGCCAGCGGTTGCAATCTTAAAAAAGTCATAAGAGTAAGCCCCAGTTTTGCCCCAAAGCCCTGTCGAAACACCTTTATAGCTTGCGCCCATGGCCTGCCCAGCATCTTCGACCAATACTAAGTTATGTTCGTCGATTACGGCCATGATTTCGTCCATTTGCGCCATTTGTCCGCACATATGAACAATACACACGCCTTTGGTTTTGGGAGTAATGGCCTTGCGAAGCCCCGCTGCGCTGAGGCAGAGTGTTTCGTCTATTTCGGCAAAAACTGGAATAGCCCCTATCATCAAGGCGGCCTCGACTGTGGCTATGTATGTAAAGGGTGGCACGATGACCTCGTCGCCTGTGCCGATGCCCGCCGCAATCATGGCGCATTGCGCTGCAGTTGAGCCGCTCGACACCGCATGGGCATACTTGGCACCGACTACCTTACATACTTCGGCCTCCATTTCACGGGCTTTATAAATACCGTTGCGGACGGCCTCGTGGTTGTATCTAAACAATATACCCGTTTGGAGTACATCGTCAATTTCTTTGCGCTCTTCTGCGCCAAATAGTTCTGTTCCTGGCATTTTGTATTCTATGTTGTTACTGGAATACTGTATTTTTTTACAATATTTATTAGAATTATTTGATTCTTCTATGAGGTACGAGAACCTCCGCCTTTGTGGATTCCACCACCATCTTTTAAATTGTTTTGCATATTATTTATTGTTTTGTATAGAAAAATAGCCTAAATCCATTGCTGGGGAGAATATGGTCGCCCTTATAGATATCATTAACTGATTCTGATTTTTTAAAGGTACTTATGCCTATTTCAGCAAAAATGATACCTAATTTTGTGGGTGTTTTATTGTCTATTGTTACTGTCATGTTTTCGACAGTACCTTCGCTTTTGTAGTAAAATTCTCTATCTGCATTTATGGATTGTTTAAATACAATGTGTTGTTCTATTTCGCAAATACTTCTGTCTTCAATTACTCTATCAAAGCCTAAACAGAGTCGTTTTTCACTACGAGAATTTTGGAAGTGTACATCATTTTTTCTAATATCCAAATTATTGATTTTGAGTTTTTTTAGCGTAATAAATGATGTAATATCTGCTTCATTTTCGAGGGATATAAAGTAGTTAAATCGAATTCTTATTGATTTTTTATCCATATCTACCAACTCATAATACATCCATTCTTCTATTGTTACATATCCATCATCGTCAATTGATAAAGTATATCTAATGTCAGATGATTTGCAGTATGTTTCTAATGTTTCTTTCGTCAAGAAGCTTTTGAAAATCTTAGATATGATATTATCAACGATAGGCTCAGGTAATTCTGATTTAAATAAAGCCTTGGTAACTCGCTGCCAAATTTCATAGATGTTTTTTTGTTCTTTGAGGTAATCATCAGAATAAATGACCTTTTTGATTTCGTCTACGAAGAAGCCAAGAAACTGAAAGTACTTTAACGTTGCTAAAAATATGCCTGAGCCTAATAATGACAATGCTATTTCATAAAAATTAGTCCAAATACTATTAGTAAAAACAGGCGTGGAATCTATTTGATATTTGTATATTAAATACCCTATTATATACGGCACACTCGTACCTAAAAGTACCAGTAGAATATTTTTGAGTATCAATTCCTTAATCGTCTTTATCATCACTATATTTTTTGATACAAAAACCGAACGCCAAATATAACACTATTTGAAACAAAAAATCGTAACTTACAATTCTAAACCCAAATAATCATTTTCAAATGGAACAAAAACCTAACCTTCGTCGGGCATGGTATGTGGTATTCGTACTCATGCTGGCTTATATTTCTTCGTTTATTGACCGTCAAATATTGAGCTTGCTCGTTGGCCCTATCAAACGAGATATGAAACTCTCAGACACCGAGGTCAGCTTGTTGATGGGCTTTAGTTTTGCTATTTTTTATACCTTGCTTGGTATTCCGATTGGCCGCTTGGCCGACTCAAAAAGTCGAAAGTGGATAATCACTGTTGGTATTGCTTTCTGGAGTCTGATGACTGCTCTTTGTGGTGGCGTAAAGGGCTACTCACAGTTTTTCTTGGCCAGAGTTGGTGTTGGAGTAGGGGAAGCCACACTCTCGCCAGCGGCCTATTCGATGATTACCGACTATTTTCCAAAAGAAAAACTCGCTACCGCTCTTAGTGTCTATTCGATGGGTGTTTATTTAGGCTCGGGCTTTGCAGTACTGATTGGGGCTGCATTGGTTGGCCTTACGCAAGAAGCCCACACAGTTGTTTTGCCGTTTTTTGGTGAAATTTTTGCTTGGCAACAAATCTTTATCTGGATTGCTGCGCCAGGTATTTTATTGGTTTTGTTGATGCTCACTGTCAAAGAACCTGCTCGCAAAGATCGTCTGCAAGTTCGTAACATTGGTGGACAACTTGTTGATAAACAAGTAAGTGTAGGCGAAGTGCTGGATTATATTGGCGACAACTGGGGGGGCTTTTTGGGAGTTGCGCTGGGAGTTACTTTTGTTTCTACTTTTGCCTATGCCTCTACTTATTGGATTCCCACTTATTTTATTCGCACCTTTGGCTGGTCGGCTGGTAAGATTGGCCTTATTTATGGCTCGATTATCACCGTATTTTCAACGTCTGGCGTTGTTACGGGTGGTTTTTTGGCGGACTATTGGACTAAAAAAGGTATTCTGGCGGCCAAATTAAGAGTAGGTGTTTGGTCGGCTATTGGTGTAATTGTGGGCAGTTTGCCGTTTTTACTTTTCGACAACCCCAATTTGATTATTGGCTGTTTTCCAGTTGCTGCTTTTGCAGTAGCTATGCCGCTGGGGGCAGGTGCGGCGGCAGTTCAAGAAATTATGCCCAATCAGATGCGGGCTTTGGCATCGGCTATTTACTTTTTTATTCTCAATTTTATTGCACTTGGTTTTGGCCCCACACTTGTTGCTCTTCTGACAGATTATGTGTTCAAAGACGAAAAAATGGTCGGCTCTTCGTTGGTTATCGTTGGGCTTTTGAGTGGTGTGCTGGCTTTGTTTTGTTTTTATTTTGGC
>JAYVJH010000427.1:0-5289 GCA_043769455.1 Runella sp.
GGCTGGCGGTCTATTTGAAGGCAATGCCGCCGTTGATCCTTCTAAGTACAATTATGACCAAAGTGGTTTTTATCAAATCGTGAAGGCAAATAAAGAAGGTACAGATTGGTTTAAAGAATTGACCCAAACGGCACCAACTCAAAGTCATAACATCAGTGCATCTGGTGGTACAGACCGAGCCACATACAGCCTCAGTTTGGGGTATTATAGCGAAGCGGGTTTACAAAAATATACCTTTTATGACCGTTATAGCATCAGAGCCAATTCAGAGTTTCAACTCACCAAACATATTCGTTTTGGCGAAACACTCTTCGGCTCGTTCCGCAATCGCAAAGGCTCTGCCGACAACGACGAAGCCTCGCCATGGTCGCAGGCATACCGTATGCAGCCCATTGTACCTGTCTATGACATCGCTGACAATTTTGCTGGCTCAAAAGCGCCAGGTGCAGGAAATGGCCAAAACCCTGTGGCTATATTATACCGTCAGCGCAACAACAACGAAAAAGACGTGCGGCTTTTGGGGAGTATTTATGCCGAAGTTGATATTTTAAAAGGATTAAAGTTTCGGTCAAATTTTGGTATAGACTATAACAACAGCTACCGCAATACATTTAGCGACATCAACCCCGAGCATTCAGAGGGTGGTTTCAATACCAGTTTTGCTATTCGTAGCAACTATCAATACAGATGGACGTTTGCCAATACACTCAATTACGATAAAACTTTTGGCAAACATACTTTCAAAGCCTTGGCAGGTGTAGAATCGGTTGATTATAAATTGGAGCAAATTGGCGGCGACCGTGTAGGGTATTATCCATTTACAGACCAATCATTTTGGGTCTTAGACCGTGGCCAACCAGTTGGCCAAAACAACACCTCACAGATCGCCGTCGAATCGTTGTACTCAACATTCGGACGTTTGGACTATGCTTATGATGGCAAATATTTATTAAACGCTACTGTTCGTAGAGATGGTTCGAGCAAATTTGCCCCAGCCGTTCGCTACGGAAACTTCCCATCAGTAAGTGCGGGCTGGCGTATTTCGCAAGAAAACTTCATGAAAGACGTGTCCTTTATTACCGACCTCAAACTACGTGCAGGATATGGAGTAGTAGGCAATGACCAAATTGATGCCTATAATCAGTTTAGTTTTTATCGCTCAGACCCTGCTCGTTCGTTTTATGACATCACTGGCTCAAATACCTCAACGATAGCTGGTTATGACTTAGACCGCAAAGGAAACTCAGCCTCGAAATGGGAGGAAACGGCAACGCTCAACCTCGGCCTTGATTTGACTATGTTGAAGGGAGCATTAGAAATGAACTTAGATGTATATAACAAAAAAACCTCAGACCTCTTGGTACAAATACCTCGCCCTGGCACCGAAGGCGATTTTAGCGCACCGTTCATCAACATCGGTAATACCGAAAACAAAGGCGTTGATTTGGTATTGACCTATCGTGGCCGTGCCAATCAGTTGCAATATTCGTTTTCTGGTAATTTTTCGGCCTATCGCAACAAAGTGTCAAGTACTAGTGTAGATTTTTTTACCAATAGTGTTCGTTACGGTCAAGTATCTCGCACACTTACTGGTGAAGCTATTGGGCAATTTTATGGCTACGTGATTGACGGTTTTTTCAACGATGCCGCCGAGGTATTAGCCGCTCCAACCCAAGCTGGTATCAACAAAACCACCGAAGCCAATGCCAAGCTGTCAGTAGGGCGTTGGAGATATAAAGACATAACCAGTGACGGAAAAATAGATGCCTCTGACCGTGCATTTATTGGTAGCCCACACCCCAAATTTCAGATGGGTTATAATATTGATTTGGCCTATAAAAACTTTGATATGAATCTATTTTTGTTTTGGAACTACGGCAATCAAATTTATAACAATACCAAATGGTGGACTGACATGAATGGTGCATTTGCGGGCAATCGTTCAAAAAAAATGCTTTACGATAGCTGGACACCTGAAAACAAAAATGCAAGTTTGCCAAAATTAGATGTAAACGACAACGTAACAAGTAGTGTACCAAATACTTATTATGTAGAATCTGGCTCGTATTTTAGAGCTAAAACGCTTCAATTTGGTTATAATATGCCTTCCAGCATTTTGAAGAAGTTAGGTGTTAGTAAGTGCCGATTTTATGTGCAAGGTCAAAACTTATTTACCATTACCAACTATACTGGCTCAGACCCCGATTTACTGGACGTAGGCCGTGGCGACATAGGCTTGGGCGTAGATCACGGTCGAGTGCCTAATCCACGTCAGATTTTAGGTGGATTGAATATCACTTTTTAAATTTCAAAAAACATGAAAAATATACACAAACTCAAATTAGTACTTTCGCTTGCTCTCGTAGGAGTCGTAGGCAATGCCTGCAAAGATAGTTTTTTAGACCGCCAACCAATCGGTGTTTTTAGCGAAGAGTCCCTCAAAACCCGTGCAGGCGTAAACGGCGTTTTGATAGGTGCTTATGCTGGCCTCAACGGCGCTATGTACGGAAGCGGGTCGAGTGCCGGAGCTGATGTCAATTCGTTTTCTAACTGGGTTTTTGGAGGTATTACCTCAGACGATGCTCAAAAGGGAGCGGACCTGGGCGGAAGCCGCAGTAACATAGAACGCTATGAAATTGCGCCCGACAACACCAAACTCGACGACCGTTGGAGGTTTAGTTACGATGGCATTGCCCGTTGTAACGACGTAATTCGTCTAACTCCCTCGGTGGCAGGGTTGTCAGAAACCGAAGTCAAAAATCTAATTGGGCAAGCTCGCACGCTACGGGCATTGTATTATTTTCATGGTACAATTGTTTTTGGTAAAATGCCCTGGATAGACGAAAGTACAGTAGATTATCGCCAGCCAAACGAGCGTGTTCTATGGAAAGAAATGGAAGCCGATTTGCAATATGCTTATACTAATTTGCCCGAAACATTCAGCGAAACTGGTCGAATAAACAAGTGGGCGGCTGGTGCTTTATTGGCCAAAATTTTTGTATTTCAGAAAAAATGGGCTGAGGCCAAAACTGTTTTAGATGCCGTTATAGCCAATGGAAAAACCACAAAAGGTATCAAATACAATCTTTTTGCTCGCTATCACGACAACTTTCGCACAGGTACACAGGGCAGCAGCACAGACTCTGAGGTAATATTAGATGCCAACTATTCGGCTAACGACAACAGTAAAGGCTACAATGGCGGCCTTGGCGAAAATCTTAATCTGCCGCATGGAGGTTTGGTAACACAACCTGGTGGCTGCTGTGGTTATTATCAGCCTTCGCAAGATTTTGTAAATGCCTATCGTACCGACAAAAACGGCTTACCATACTTAGACGATTATAATAAATACGAAGTCAAAAACGACCAAGGCATCGAAAGTTCAGCAGCATTTACGCCAGACGCAGGCAATCTTGACCCCCGCCTCGACCATACAATAGGCCGCCGTGGTATTCCATACTTAGACTGGGGCTTACACCCTGGCAAGGCGTGGGTACGTGACCAAAACTATGCTGGGCCGTTTCAACCTAAGAAAAATGTATATTACAAAATTGACGAAATTGGCGGGCTTGTAGATCCCGACCGCCGTACATCAGCCAATAATTTTAGAATTATACGTTTTGCAGAAGTAGTCTTAATGGCTGCCGAAACCGAAATAGAGCTGAACAATCTTGAAAAAGGACGAGAATATATCAATCAGATTCGTCGCCGTGCGGCCAATGTCGATGGTTTTGTAAAGCTCCCTGATGGCAAAGCTGCCGCCAATTATGTGATTGCAGAATACAAAACGACTTGGGCTGACAAAATTACCGCACTAAAAGCGATGCGTTTTGAACGACGATTAGAACTGGGCATGGAAGGCCAGCGGTTTTTTGATTTGGTACGTTGGGGCATAGCAAAAGAAGTATTGAACACTTACTTGGCTTATGAAGTAACCAAACGATCAAACTTGAAAGGTGCGATATTCAAAGACCAAAACATACTTTTTCCTGTACCTCAGCGGCAAATAGATGCTACCAAACGAGAAGATGGTACAACTACGCTGACTCAAAACCCTGGATATTGATTGACAATATTGTACAAATTAGCAAACGACATAGGCTGCCCATTTTGGGTGGCCTATGTCGTTTGATGTTGGGTATGTCTATTGTCTGATGGAAAAATTAATAAAAACGTAAAATATGCTCAGAAAAAACTATCATTAACTCAAAAAATTGCCAATAAATTCATTTACTTTGTATTCCAATTTAATTGGCACTTTTCTATTTACGGTGCAATAAAAGTCGAAATTATTTTACAACGTTGATTTTGAATCTATTTTGCAAAAGATTAAATACTATTAAAATATATTGCCGTAAGGTAACGGCTTTTGAAAAACCAGCAGGTCGCCCACATATTATTCAAACTTTTGGAGGTAAAACACTTCACGATGTAGCCATTTCATTTAACCCAATCATAGCATTGTCGCTCACGCTTGGGGCTAATAACGTAACAGACGTATATCCCGACAAAGTCGATTTGCGGTTTGCAAGCTACGCCAATGGTCAAATACCTTATTCCCGCAACGTAAACCAATTTGGCTTCAATGGTTCGTTTTATTATCTTAATGCCACAATCAATTTTTAAATATAAACTTAATTTAACTCAACCCAAAAAGTACAGAAAAATGAACAACATTTCCAAATCAAAAGTATTGCTGCTACTATTGCTGCTACTATCAGTGTCTGGCTTTACACACGCAAACAAAGCCAAAAACGTGTTGGACAAGCAAATAACGATTCATTGTGCTGCCGAGCGGTTAGAGTCTGTTCTGAGCCGTATCGAACAAAATGCCGATATTAAATTTGTTTTTAGTCCTAAAATTATTCAAAGCAATCGGGCTGTTACACTCAACGTGCATCAAGAAAAGCTATCGACAGTGCTGAACAATCTACTGAACCCCATGAAACTCAACTACGAGTTTGCGGGCAATAAAATAGTGTTGAGCCAAGTCAAAACTGTAGAAACCACAACCAGCCCAAACGTTCGGGTGGCCGACGAAATAACTGGTAAGGTAAAAACAGCTAACGGCGAAGCCATGCCTGGCGTAAGTATATTGATAAAAGGCACAACGAGAGGTACTGTATCTGACCCAAACGGTAATTTTAGGCTTGATACCAAAGTTGGTAACATACTGGTAGCGAGTTTTATAGGTTATAATACTGAAAACTCTACAGATTATATTATGAGGTAATTTTCAGCTGCTTCTTGGACCTCTTTTTCGGTAATAATACCCTCTTTTATCATTTT
>JAYVJH010000428.1:0-2897 GCA_043769455.1 Runella sp.
GTGCGGCCCAAGTCTGTTGTAATGGCTCTCGTAAAAGGGGTTGTTAGCGAGCGGCTTAGTTCTTGATCTCGTAGCGATTTTACGTTTATCAAGTCTGCAAACGCAATATCAAGTTCGTTTTCGAGTGGCCATATTGCACGGCGGTTGGCCTCGTTTGGATTGGTTACTTTCAGTCCTTTTAATTCTATATCATAATAGTTTTCGGCAACGTCTGTACCCAACCGCAAAAAAGCCGAAGTTTGTCCACTTTCATTGTCTTGATTTTGAAGGTGAATAAACATTTTGAGCCGCTTGCGCTGAATCAGATTAAGATTAACGTTTTTGAAAGCTGCACGTGAGTCGCCGTCTCGTAAGTTGGTAACACACAGGCTCATCGATTGCTCGTTGAGTTGCATTTGGTTGGTAGTCGTAAAGTCCACATCACGGTCGAAGCCAGGTGGCGAATCATAGACATATTTGGGGGCTTTGGGGTCGGCAGACTGTGCGCTGTTTTCTTCGGCGCTCACCGTTGCTATCGAAAACTGAGCATCGTAAGGCTCTGGTACTTCCTGCAACCCACGAGCGTTGAGGTCGCCATTGTACTTGCGGTATTGGGTCGAAATCATCTGTAATTGCGACATTCTCAACACCACTGGCTCTTGCCAATCGTCTAAGTACATTCGCATAAATCTGATATTTTTGAAGCCATTGATACCCCCAAACTTGCTTGTAAACTCCCGAATTGGAATACGAAACAAATACCAATTTGCCCCACGGGCGTTTACTCTGTCCACAACGTAGCCTTTACCTACCTCGAGCTGGCCGGGTCTGAGATCTATATCATATCCAAAAAACTGCTCTTGGTCGTTGATGGTATTGTCGATATTCAAGTCTTCGCCATCTGGAATAGTCGTTGAGGCTGGTAGCAATATCTGCGTGCCATTGATACTTTCGGGCGAGTTGTTTTCCATGCCCATATATTGCTTGTATCGCTCTACGACTTTCTTTTTGGCTGAGTCGGCTTTGGCACTAAAATAAAACTCAAAGTCATCGCCAGATGGGTCGGCTGTGATTTCGGCTTTGGCTTTGGCACTAAGATTGGCGGGTAAATTTTGCAAATAATCTTTAAAAAACACCCGTTCATCGCTATTGCTGAGGCCGTCAAGTCCTACATCTTGTTTGAGTCTTGTACCAGGCTGATTGCTAAATGTGTTGATAAGATACTGTTGTTTGGTGGTGTAGCCCCATTTAGATTCGGTTACATTGGTACCGACCACTGGCGAGTCAATCGGGAGGCCATTTTCGTAGTCATAGCGGCCATTTTTCATGATGTCTTCCGACACTTCGCCCAGATTTATGTGTAATTTTCCGCCTGTTGTGTTAGGTCTATTGAGGCGGCCATCTTTTATTATTCCATTTTCATTGTTAATAAACGGGTCCATGAGCCAAAAACTAATATTTTCGATATTGGCATTGTCAAAATCGGGGTCAGAGGCTACGGCTCTGGTTATTGCACCAAAATTTTTACGTGGGTTTTTGAGTAGCCCATTTGGTGTGAGGTCGGTGGTGTAGTTGTACATACCACGTTCTTCGGGAAAGTAAGCAATGTCTAAAATCGCTTCGGGTAGCTGTACCAAACTCGCCGAGCGGCCTGGGTAAAGGTCTTGTGGCAGGTAAAATTTTTCATAAAAATTTTCTAAATCAGCATCTGTAATACTACTCGGGCGAGACACTCCGCCAAAACCACTGCTACTCGTCAGGGTATTATCGACGGCATAAGCCGAGATTCTGGCACGATTGTAACTTGACTCCAACGGATTGGCCACTGTACCCTGTGAAAACTGTGGCGGTGTGGCACCTAATTTCCAGCGATTGGGCTGCCTTGTAAGGTCATAAGCTATCTTGGCCGACTCAAAGTCATCTACAAACGACCGGCCCTTGGCTTGTGGCGAAATACCTGCAAACGACTGTGCAAACTCCGCCTGAAAGTCTATTGACGATACTTCTTTGGTTTGCAAAAACGGCAATGCGTCTATCATTCGAGTAAGCCAGCGAGAATCTGAACGGTATTTTATGTCAAAACCCACCATACTGTTGTCAATGGGTTCGTTGCCAATGGCCGTGCGGCTGATAGATCCTACTGGAATTTCACGAAGACTCATACCCGTTGCACCAATTTTTAGTTTGGGGCTGGCAGTATATTCCAACCGAGTACCAAGCATTCTTCTGGTTTGGTTTTGAAACAAATCGGGCTGCTCATAACAGACTTCAATGTCTCGCCCTGAGTTCATCACACTTTCGTTAATGATACGAAGCTGCCCAATCTGAGCCTCAACCACAAAGTCGGTGCCTGCTTGTAGCTGTGCGCCCGCAGCCTTGACCGTAACAGACTGCTCCGACACGCCAAACGGCAACTGTACCGATGCCCCACCAGCCGAACCTTGGTAGCTACCTTTCATAAAAAACTTGTTTTTTTCGGTAATTTGCTGTGCATCAATCAGCGTGCTACGATAGAGGTCGCTAAACACGTACTTGTTTTTAAGATTGTCTTCGTCTGCTTCAAATTTTTTGGCCAAACTCGACCCAAAAGGTTCAAGTACTGGAAAAATTATTTTACCAAATCGACTATCAATTGTAGTGCCTTCGACAAAGTCAAAGTTACCATCTGGTTGTGGGTCGCCGAGAGAATTCAGTCGGTCTAAATTCATAACCCGAAGTAATGGTATGTTTTGTAGGTTACGGCCTTCTTGCAAATTGGGGTTGTCAAGGCCAGTAAGGTCGTCTTTATAAACAATTCTGAGCTGAAATCCCTGCTTACCTATTTGAGTGGTATTGAGCGAATATACGTTTTTCATCATCAAGTTCCACATTGGGTTGTCGGTGTTGTTTCTGACCGTAACCGATTTCAAAAGTTTCAA
>JAYVJH010000429.1:0-4342 GCA_043769455.1 Runella sp.
TTTCCATCGACGATTTCGTATTCTACGTGGTCTTTCTCACGAATGACCGTTCCACCGAGACCGGTAATGTGTACAAAAATTTCTTTCTGTGATTCGTCATCAACGATAAAGCCGTAGCCTTTTGCTTCGTTAAAGAATTTTACAACGCCTGTTTGCATGGTACTAAAAATTAAAAAAATTAGAAAATGATTTGAGTGATTAAGTTCCTCATTTTCAGGTTACTACAAAGGTGCATGACAGGAAACTGGTACTATTTTTAATCCAATTAAATGCGTGCCGACACCAAATTTGTGTGCGTGCGAAAATGAAATTCTGCACAAATATAAAACATATTCGTAATAAAAAAGATTATTGCCTATTATTTTGATTTTTTTTGTAGTATCTTAGCTGTCAGCATCAGTAATTTTAATAGTTCCTAAACCACCAAACGCTATGTACCAGTTCCGCTATTTTGTCGAAAACCAAATATTTGGTGTCTGCTCTCGTTTGGGTGAATCTTGGACAATCTCCGCCAGTAGTATCAGAATGTACTTTATTTATGCTTCTTTTTTGACTTTTGGCTCACCCGTAATTATATACTTAGTGATGGCTTTTTGGTTAGAAATCGCCAAACACCTCCGTCGTCATCGCCACCCTACTGTTTGGGAGTTGTAGGTTAGTTTATTTTGGAAACGACACTTTACCCATCGATACCGACGGTACGCCCTGTCTATTGCCAAAATTAGACTTGCCGCCAACGAGTGCTTCATTGGCCAAAATAGCAAACAGCACTGCCTCTTTTGCATCGCCAGATATACCCAAGTCGTCCGTTTTCTGAAATTTGAACTTTGGCAACAAACTTTGTAATGTACTAACTAACAAAGGATTGTGCATACCGCCACCACTCATGTATAGACTATATTGGTCGCTGGGGTTGCATACTTTTAGAATAGCCTCGGCAATGGTTTCGGCAGAAAATTGAGTAAGGGTAGCCATCAAATCTGGGGCAGTTAGGTGTGTCGTCTGGCTTTTTTGCTGGGCTATCTGTAAGTATTCCATTCCAAAGAGTTCGGGGCCGGTGGTTTTTGGGAAAGGTAACTCAAAAAATGGATTGTCTTTGAGGGCTGCCAATAACGATTGATTAACCCGCCCGCTCATTGCTACTTGTGCATTTTCATCAAATGGTTTGTTGTAAAACTGCCGCATACAGGCATCTATCAGCGTGTTGCCCGTGCCTGTGTCGGTCGTAAAAACCTTTGAAGCATCTAAACTACTTGGCAAATAAGTAAAGTTGGCAATACCGCCCATGTTGAGCATTATTCTGTTTTCTTGTTTTGACGAAAATACAAAAAAATCGCCATAAACGGCTAATGGTGCGCCTTCTTCGCCCGTAGCTACGTGTTTTTGTCTAAAATCGCTGACTGTAACGATACCCGTTGTTACGGCTACGTGGTCGCCATCGCCGATTTGAAGTGTGGCATTACCAAAACCCTCAATCTGATGCTGGCTCTTGGGTGCATGAAAAACTGTTTGCCCATGACTGGCTACGATGTCAATGTCTGACGGTGTAATATTCCATTTTTTTAGACAGTCCAAAACCAACTGACCGTGTAGCACTCCAATCCATTCATTGAGAAGGCAAAGGTGCTGAAAATCAATCTGTTTCTTAGCAAACACTTGTCTGATTTTGTCTTTGACGGCCTCCTCAAAAGTACAAGTTTCAAAACGTTCGAGCGTTACTTTTGTGTCGCCTCCGCTACCCGAAATACGGCAAAGAGCTACGTCCAAACCGTCCATCGACGTTCCCGACATTAGGCCAATAATATGCCGTTCTTGTTTTTGAGCAATCGTAAATAAGTTTTGAATATTTGGGTTCATGAGGTTATTGTGTGGTAGATGGTTTTATATTCTAAATAAATTTGTGAGTAAAATTTGGTAAATAGCCAATAAATCACCACTTTTGCAACCTCATTTAGAAAATCAAGTAAAGTCATGGCTAAGGTTTGTGAAATAACAGGAAAAAGAACTCGTGTCGGTAATAACGTATCGAAATCAAATAATAAGACAAAACGTAAATTTTATCCAAATTTACAGAAGCAACGCTTTTTTGTTCCATCTCTCGGTATTTGGGTGCAAATGAAGGTAGCTGCATCGGCCATTCGTAGTATCAACAAAAACGGTATCGAAGCCGTTTTGAAGTCGGCTAAAGCCAAAGGAACTTTAACAAAATCGGTATATCCGAAAGTATCTCAATAGATATTTGCTGTTGTTGTTTATGAGCAAGCCTTCGCACCAAGCGAAAGCTTGCTTTTTGTGTTTATTTTCCTTTCAAAATCTGGTTATAACGAGCCATATCCTTGAACAAGCCAAGTGCAGAGTTGATTTCTACGTCATACTGAAACTGATACTCTCGTTCCCCCTTTTGTAAGTAGTAGTGGCCCATTAACTCTCGTTCCAGATTTTGTTTTATTTCTTTCTTAAACGTCATCAAGTCCGATTCTTTGCTGTGCGACAATTTACTTTTGAGTGCGCTCAGCTGGTCTTGAATACCATCTAAATATTTCTCTTTTTTTGCCGAAGTTTCCAACGTCTTTAAGTCTTTTTCTACTTGCGTTGTGTAGTCATATTCTTTGGTTTTGAGCCATGCCACAAAGTTCTGATAGTCAGTGCCTGTCAGCACAAACTCCTTGGCGGGTTTAACGGTTGGGTGTTCGGCACGGTATTTAAGGCAATAGTCAAACAGTAGTCCTTTTGATATAAGACTAATTGTAATGGGCGCGCGATTTTCGGTATCAGTATGAACGTCAGGATCTACCCCACCACCGTCATATACCACTCGTCCGTTTTTGGTTTTAAAAGCCGTTTTGAGTGAGTCGGGCATTTTGCCTACGCTTCCGTCGGCATTGCGATGACTATAATCAATGGCCTGAATACACCGCCCACTCGGAATATAGTACTTGGCCGTTGTTACTTTGAGTTGAGTATTGTACGACAGTGGGCGAGTGGTTTGCACCAAGCCCTTACCATAAGTGCGCTGGCCAATCAGCACGGCACGGTCATAGTCTTGCATCACTCCCGACACGATTTCGGCAGCAGATGCACTGCGGCTGTTGGTCAGCACAATCATTGGCATTTCGGTATCAGTTGCACCCATTGGAGCATTGTAAACTTTATTCCACTCACTAATCTTACCTCTGGTCGATACTATCTCGGCATCTTTGGGTACAAAGATATTACAAATTGCTACCGACTGGTCCAAGAGTCCGCCTGGATTTTCACGCACGTCCAACACCAATTTTTTCATGCCCTTACCTTTGAGTTCTACGAACGCCGCTTTTACTTCACGAGCGGCTGTTTGTGTAAAGTCGGTCAATAAAATATAGCCGACCTCGTCTGAAATCATACCATGATAAGGCACATTACCTGTTTTGACAAACTCACGACCAACGACAACGTCCAGCGGTTTGGCTTGTCCCACACGCCCAACTGTTAGCTTTACAGAACTGCCCGCTTGGCCTTTCATTAACTTGTCGGGGTTGGCATCTTTGCGATTTTTGATGTCTATACCGTCAATTTTGAGTATTTCGTCGCCAATATGTAAATCGGCTTTTTGAGCAGGCGAACCTTCAATTATCGAAAAAATGATATGTTGGTCTTTGACGGTCGAAATCACCGCTCCTATGCCTGTATATTGCCCTGTCGTCATGGTGCGATAGTCTTCTATTTCGTCTTCGGCATAAAAATTAGTGTAAGGGTCAAGGTTTTTGAGCATGGCATCGATACTCTTTTTCATGAGTTGATTCGGATTGATTTCGTCCACATAATAGCGGTTAAGCTCTTTGTAGAGCGTAGCATAAATATCAAGGTTTCGGGCTATTTCAAAAAAACGTTCCTCGTGCTTGAACGAAAAAAGGCCAATACCAACCACTAAGATGGCCGCAATAGATAGTTTTTTATATGATTTCATGGTGAATGGATTATTCTATTGTTTTAAAATTATTGCCAAATTTAACTTTCAAAATAGTATTTAGTTGTATTTTCTTAGAAAATGTTTTTGTAACCATAAAACTACAAAGGAAAGAGGTGGCTGTAAGAGTTAAAAAATAGATTGTTAAGTGCTTTTTTCAAATTGAAAAAATACGGGTGTTGTCTGGAAATTTTTTTTAGTTCAGACATCAGTAATGCTTTAAAAAATGGAGTCAATACCTCAGAAATTCATATTATGCAACTATAAAACAACACCGCAGGGGTGTACTGTTTATAGTCTTGTTCAGATTTTGGTTGGACAATAAACACAGTTGGTATTTTATACGCTATTGTTCTGACAAAAATTGTTGCGGTGTTTTCAAAAGGCTACTAATTG
>JAYVJH010000430.1:0-3871 GCA_043769455.1 Runella sp.
AGTTGGGTTTTGACCCTATCGCAATGGCCAAACTTGACAAACGCTACAAAGGGCTGCAACCCAACTTTATGAAAAATGGGGCGGTTCGTAAAGAATTTAACACACGGCCAGTTACGCCCAACCAAGCCACCGACTTAGTAGTTTCACTTTTTGAGAATACCTGGGCCAAGCAACAATTTAGTAATCTTAACCGCTATTATGATGCTTCGGCTACGTTTCACGCTATTTGTGAAAATGATTTGACAGGCCCCAAAGCCATTGAAGTTTATTTAAGTGATTTTTTTGAATGTTTTGATAATATTGATTTTCATTTAGAAAGAGTATCGTCCAACGAAAAAGAGGGGACTTATGAAGTAGCAGCACGTTGGAAAATTCTCGCTACGCACGCACACAAAGGCTTTTTTGGAATAGCTACTGGCAAAGCCGTTTCGATGCCGGGCATTAGTCATTTTGTAGTACAAGATGGTAAAATTATAGAAGAATGGACGGTTTTTGATGGCTTCGATGTGCTGTGCCAAGTGTATGCCAAATGAGTACGATTGAATGATAGAGTTATTGAATGATTGAGTTATTGAATATAACTAACTACCAATATAGTACCTCATTCCGTGGTCTGTGTCTCACAGACCAGAGCAATGTCCTGTGGAGGCACAGGCTACGGAATAGTTGGCTTCTTACATTTACGCATTTTATTATTCACGCATTACTAAGTTATTGTAAACCAGATATTTATTTAATCGCAACGGCGAACCGTCATTCAGTCATTCACAATCCTACATTAGTACTTATGAACACCACAACCTTGACAGAACGGCTCATAAAGTTTGAGCAATTGATGCCTTGTAAAGCGGCATTTATTGATGCCAAAACCCCAGGTAGCCACCTCAAAGACAATTATAGTATCATTGGTGGGGGTGTATCGGAAAGTAAACACCAGCGGGTAAACCTTACCGAAAAGCACGGTTTTTGTATTGGTGCGGCAGGTCAGCCGCCGCATATCAAAAACTCGCCTCATTCGCACTTTACTGCCGAGGTATTTATGGTTTATAGTGGCAAATGGCGGTTCTATTGGAACAACGACTGCCAAGCAGAGGTAGTGGTAGAGCCAGGTGATATTATTTCGTTGCCTACCAATATGTTTCGTGGTTTTGAAAACGTTGGCGATGAAGACGGAATAATTTTTTCTATTTTGGGTCATGATGACGCAGGTGGTGGTGTGGAGTGGTTGCCTCGTGTTATTGAAGAAGCCCAAGGTTACGGCCTCATTTTGCTCGAAAACGGTAAATTGGTGGACACAACCATCGGTGAAAAAATCCCCGAAGGCATAAAACCCAAAGCCGTACTAACTACCCAAGAGTTGGCTACTTTTGACCAATATACTCCTGAAGCCATGGCCAAACACGTGGGGAAGCTTTCTGATTATGTACCATCGCCTTATACAAAATTTGCTAACCAAACGCCCGAAACTATTTTTTGGGTGGACGTAATTGGCCCTGCCGATAGCGAAGGGCATCGTTTTCAAGTAAAACCTGGCGACCACAATGGGGACCAATTTAATGTATATGGCCTCAAAGCCAATAGTGTAGGCGACACAGGCACGTACAGCCGAGACGAAGTAGAAGTAATGCTCGTCAATCGTGGACAGTTTGAAGTTAGTTGTCAGCATGAAGGCCAAACTCTGAGTGATACGCTCAAAGATGGTGATATTATTTCGTTTCCAAAAGGGTCAAGTCGTCGTATCCAGCCTTTGGGCGAGGGCTTTGCTTATTTTGTAGTAGGTGGCGACTATCCAGATGCCCCAAAAATTTTAGAGTTAATTGTAAAATAAAAAATAAAAAAAATGGCAATTCAATATATCAAGGCAGGTAAAGCCGCAGCAGAAAAAAAAGACATAGACCGCAAAGTAAACCAAACTGTCGAAACCATTTTGACCGACATTGAGACCCGTGGTTGGGTGGCTATCAGAGAATATAGCCAAAAGTTTGATAACTGGAATCCATCGGCTTTCAAACTTACTAAGGCCGAAATTCAAGCTTGTATCAATAGCCTTTCGCCACAGGACATTGAAGATATAACGTTTGCACAAACGCAAATTAGACGTTTTGCCCAAATTCAAATGCTTGGTTTGAGAGATGTAGAAGTAGAAACTCTACCAGGTGTGATATTAGGCCATAAAAATATTCCAATAAACAAAGTGGGGGCTTATGTGCCAGGGGGTAAATATCCGCTTTTGGCTTCGGCTCACATGGGTATTTTGACGGCCAAAGTAGCTGGCGTAAAACACGTAATAGCTTGTGCGCCGCCCTACGAAGGCAAACCCGCTGCCGCTATTGTAGCCGCTCAGGCCATGGCAGGAGCAGACGAAATTTATGTATTAGGTGGTATTCAGGCTGTGGCATTGATGGCATTGGGCGCACCTGCCGACGGCCAAAACGACGCCGTTCAGGCCGTAGATATGCTCGTTGGCCCGGGCAACGCATACGTGGCGGAAGCCAAACGTCAGCTTTTTGGCCGTGTGGGCATTGACCTACTGGCTGGGCCAACCGAGACGATGGTGATTTGCGATGATACAGTAGATGCCGAATTGGTAGCCGTAGATTTATTGGGGCAAGCCGAACATGGCCTTAATTCGCCCGTAGTTTGTATTACCAATAGTAAAAAAATAGCCACTGAACTACCCGCTCAAATAGAAAGCGTATTGGAACGCCTCAACACCCGAGACATAGCCAGAGTGGCGTGGCAAGACTATGGCGAGATTATATTGTGCGATACCAAAGAAGAAATGTTGCAAGAATCAGAGCGAATTTGTAGCGAACACGTGCAAGTAATGACTGACGATGATGATTATTTTTTCAAGAATATGACCAACTACGGTGCTTTGTTTTTGGGCGCACGCACCAATGTAAGCTATGGCGATAAAGTAATTGGTACAAACCATACGCTACCTACCAAAACCGCAGGACGTTATACGGGCGGACTTTGGGTTGGCAAATTTATAAAAACCCACAGCTACCAACGCATCTTAACTGACGAGGCAAGTGTGATGATTGGCGAATATTGCTCTCGTTTGTGTGCCTTAGAACATTTTGCTGGCCACCAAGAGCAAGCCGATATTAGAGTGAGAAGATTGAAAAAATAACTATATTATCTTTTACTGAACCCCTAAACAAATATATAACATGGTCGAATTTGGATTACTCAACTGGACAATCGTACTGGTGTTGTTCGCCATTTTTCTTACCATGGGCTATGTCATTAGTCGCAAAGTAAGCACTGCCGAAGATTTCTATAAAGGCCACGAAGCTATCCCGTGGTGGGTTATTGGCATATCGGTAGTGGCTGCTTATGTGAGCGCCATGACTTTTTTAGGTGCGCCTGCTTGGGCCTACAAAGCGGGTCTTTCGGTTATTATTATTCATATCAATTACCCGATTGTGATTTTCGTGGTGGTTGCTTATTTCTTTCCGTTTTTTTATAATAGCGGAGTTATTTCTATCTATGATTATTTAGAAAAACGATTTGGTAGCACCTCTCGCATCACTATTTCGGGTATTTTTCTGCTCACTCAAGCCTTGTCGTCGGCAGCGGTTTTGTATGGCACATCGCTTGTTATTGGTTTTATTACTGGCCTTGATGTCATTTATTGCATTTTTATTGTTACCATGATGGCCCTCACTTATACCATCATGGGTGGTATTTCGGCAGTAATCTGGATAGAGTTGGTGCAGGCCGTTATTTTTGTAACAGGGGCTGGAATCATTATGTACACCCTACTCACCAAACTGCCTTTGCCACTTGTCGACACCATTGCCGAACTCAAAACCATGGGTAAACTCAACCCGCTCAAATGGGGTTTAGATTTTAGCGATAC
>JAYVJH010000431.1:0-3085 GCA_043769455.1 Runella sp.
ACGGCCATTACGTTTATCAACGACAAAGACCAACATAAGTTTGCAGCCGTTGAGCAGCTTATTGGCAAAGAAGTACCAAAACTACCACTCCCCGAAGGCCTTGGCACAGGCCCAACTTACGACCCAAGCAAGCGGGCATTTAGCGATAATAAAGGCGGTGGAGGTCGGTCATTTAAAGGAAGGCGACCGAATAAGAAGTAGTTAGATTTATAGATTGTGTATTTATTTTAGAATTTAAAATACAAAAAGAAACCGAGAACTACACAATTGCAGTTCTCGGTTTCTTTTTGTGTCCCGAATATTTAAGAATCCGTTACTCTACCCCAAATACGTCTTTAAGGCTTTGCTTCGTGAGGCTTGGCGGAGGCGGCGAATGGCCTTTTCTTTGATTTGGCGCACGCGCTCACGGGTGAGGTTAAACTTCTCGCCAATTTCTTCGAGTGTCATTTGTTGCATACCGTTGAGGCCAAAGTATAGCTCTACGACATCGGCTTCTCGCTGGGTGAGTGTCGAGAGCGCACGCTGTACTTCACGGCGGAGCGAGTCGTCAATCAGTCCTTGGTCGGGTTTTTCTTCGAGGTTGCTTTCGAGTACGTCCAACAAACTGTTTTCTTCGCCATTGGCAAAGGGTGCGTCCATAGATACATGGCGGCCTGATATTTTTAATGTGTCCACCACTTCGCTGGCCGATATTTCCAAAACTTCAGCGAGTTCGGCTGGCGATGGTTCACGCTCAAATTTTTGTTCTAATTCTGAAAAAGTCTTAGAGATTTTATTCAGCGACCCAACCCTATTTAATGGCAAACGAACAATACGAGACTGCTCGGCCAAAGCCTGTAAAATAGACTGACGAATCCACCAAACGGCATACGATATAAACTTAAAGCCCCGTGTTTCGTCAAATCGTTGTGCGGCCTTGATTAGGCCCAAGTTACCTTCGTTTATTAAGTCGCCAAGTGAAAGTCCTTGATTTTGATACTGTTTGGCCACCGACACCACAAAGCGCAAGTTGGCTTTGGTGAGGCGTTCGAGGGCTTGCTGGTCTCCGTCTCTGATGCGCTGGGCGAGGGTTACTTCTTCATCGGGAGTGAGCAAGTCCACCTTACCAATTTCTTGTAGGTATTTGTCAAGCGACTGACTCTCTCGGTTGGTTATCTGTTTACTTATTTTTAATTGTCTCATGGTAATAATTATGGTGTTTCAGTAGTACTAACGTAATTGTCAAAGCAGAAATTTCAAAAAACTACTTTAATAATTAACGACTGCGGTTTCCGCCGTCTCGTCTGTCGCTGCCACCACGGTCATTACCGCCTCTAAAACCACCTCTATCGCCTCCACCCTCACGTGGCTCACGTGGCGGGCGTTCTACAAAGCCCTCTGGCTTAGGCAATAACGCTTTGGCCGATAAGCGATACTTACCTGTTTTTTTATCTACTTCCAATAGTTTTACTTGCAATTTATCACCAACGGCCAATATCCCTTCTAAGGTTTCGAGACGCTCCCACTTGATTTCTGAAATATGTAGTAGGCCATCTTTGCCCGGCATAAACTCAACAAATGCGCCAAATGGCTGGATTGACTTAACGACACCGTCATAAATAGCGTCTTCTTCTGGAATGGCCACAATACCTCTGATACGTTTGAGGGCGATGTCCATACTGTCTTTATCTGCCGAGAAAACAGTAACATAGCCTGCACCGTCTTTTTCTTCGATGTTAATCGTTGCTCCCGACACACGCTGTATTTCTTGAATGATTTTGCCACCCGGCCCAATGATAGAACCGATTTGATCTTGCTCAATTTTGATAGTAATGGCTCTCGGTGCTTGTGGTTTGAGGTCGTCACGAACGGCCTGAATGGCTTTGTTCATTTCGCCCAAAATATGCAAACGACCACGGCGGGCTTGGTCTAAGGCTTCGACCAATACCTCATACGCCAATCCTTCTACTTTCATATCCATCTGGCAAGCTACTATACCTTTGGCTGTTCCTGTAACTTTAAAGTCCATATCGCCTAAGTGATCTTCGTCGCCCAAAATATCTGACAATACTGCATATTTGCCTGCATCGTCAGTAATCAGTCCCATGGCAATACCTGCCACTGGGGCTTTGATTTGCACACCTGCGTCCATCAGTGCTAGTGTTGCTGCACAGACAGTTGCCATCGACGACGAACCATTTGATTCTAAAATATCTGAAACAATACGGATTGTGTAAGGATTGTTGGCATCGTCTGGCAATACTTTTTTGATAGAGCGATGTGCCAAGTTACCATGGCCTACTTCACGACGGCCAGGCCCACGGTTTGGTTTTACTTCGCCAGTCGAAAATCCTGGAAAGTTATAGTGGAGCATAAATCGGCTATGGCCGTAGTTCATGGCTTGATCTACTATTTGCTCGTCGAGTTTCGTTCCGAGCGTTACGGTTGTCAATGACTGTGTTTCGCCACGGGTAAATAGTGCCGAACCATGTGGCGATGGCAAGAAATCTACTTCGCATACTATCTGACGTACTTCGTCCAACTGGCGGCTGTCCAAACGCTTGCGCTCGTCCAACACCAAACGACGTGAAGCCGTCCATTCTACATCGTGAATATACCGTTTGGCCAGACCTACATTTAGTTCTGGATTTTCAGCCAATGCCGCCGCCAAAAACTCGGCCTGAACGGCTTTGAAACCTTCTTTACGTGCATTTTTGTTGGCGTTGCCTTGTCTGGCTACGGCATACACTTTGTCGTAACAGGCTTTTGTAACCATTTCACGTAGCTCTTCATCGTGCGTTACGTGGCTAAATGTACGTTTTTCTGTTTTGCCAGCCGCCGCCTCAAATTCTTTCTGAGCGGCGCACTGTACTTTGATAGCCTCGTGTGCTACTTTGATGGCTTCGAGCATTTCGGCCTCTGAGGCTTCGTTCATTTCGCCTTCTACCATACAAATATCTTTTTCAGAACCTGCCACGATAAGGTCGAGGTGGGCATCTTTCAAAAGCGATGTAGCTGGATTGACAATATACTGACCGTTGATTTTGGCCACACGCACCTCAGATATGGGCCCGCCCGTAAAAGGTACGTCTGAAATCATTAAGGC
>JAYVJH010000432.1:0-2261 GCA_043769455.1 Runella sp.
CTTCCATAGAACAGGATAACTGAAAAAATAGTAAAAAAAATTACTCAGGCAAGCCGAGTGCATTTTCTACTGCGGCGTAGTCGGTCATATTGAGCGACATCTTCGAGGGTAATATCTTGGGAACTACCACATAACGAAACGAAGATGACTGTGGTGTACTAAGCGTACCGTTTAGACCAATTGAAACCAAGCGGAGGGTTTGCTCACGAGGATTGGTATAGTCAAAACGGGTATCGTTGTCGGTTGAAGTATCGGTGTAGGGTAGCAAATGTACGTCGTCTGATTCGCCTATTTTTGAGTAAATGTATATTTCGCTATTTTCTAATTTCTGAGTAGTAAGTTTTTCATTACTCAGCTCAAACGAGCGAGCAGGTAAATCAAAAATACGGGTATTGACCCAACGATCGGTGTTTATCCAGTCGGAGTATATAACTTCTTTTAAGTAGGGTTGCGTTTCGAGACCGATAGCATTGACACTTGCAGTACCTTTACAATTAATGAGCCAGCCCGCACAAACCAGCATAAATGCGCCAATCAAAGTTAGTCGGGAGAGAGTTTTCATGGTTATCAATCTATTTGTTAGTAGTTTATACAAAATTTAGCGTTGCGAACTCTAACTATATCAAATAGCGTGCCAAAACTTAATGAGTGATTTGCGAGATAGGCGCAAGGCTACGAAAACTGAGATAACGGATAACTAATTGACTATTTCAAATCAAAAACGTGGGTGCTGTAATAATCTCGTTGTAATATGAATTTGATTTTTTATTTTTCAGTAAGTGTAAACAGATACAAAATTTCAATCTAAGTCTGCAACGGATTTATCACAGCATTGATTATCTTGAAACTATATTTTTTTCTACATAAAAACGTTTCCCATCTGTTGATTGGCCTGTTACTACAATCGTTAGTTTTTTGCCTTTTTCGGCTATCCAAAAAGTAGCCTTAAAGTCTTTGCTCGAATCGAAATCTTTGTTGGGATTGTACCCAAAATAACCTTTTTGTTTATCGTTATTTGCCAAATTGATAGCTGTCTGCGACTTTGTTACTACATTTATTACGCCATTTGCCCCACGTGAACCAAAAAGCGCACGAGCCGACTTAAAAACCTCTATTCGAGCCACTTCTCTGAGCGATATGGCTCTCAAATCGTTGAGGTTTTGTGAAAAAGGAATACCGTTCATGAGTACCAACGGAGGCTCATATTTCAAAAAACTACTTTGTTTACTGGCTCTGACGTTAATTGAATATTGGGGTTGCATAAAATCATCAAGAATTTCAACGACACTAACGCCAGGCACTTTATTTTGCAAACGAGTCAATACATTACCTGTGGCATCGTCCTGAAAAGCATCGCTCGTTTGTACTACATCGGGCAGCACATACTGAACTCCCCCCGATTTGGGCTTTATGTCTCGTTTACCTTTTACTACAACATCGCTTAACTGTACCGATTTTTTATCAATGTTGATTATGCTGGTGTCTGTTTCTGGCTTTTCGGTTTCTACAAAAATGCTGTCGCTACTTTCTATTATGCTTACGCTTAGTTTACCAGTTATTGCTATTTTTTTAGAAAACCGTATTGTTACTTTCAACGAATCGCCCCTAAATTCATGTATTAAACTTAGTGCGGGGGTTTCTTTTTCGAGCGACTTTTCTAAATCGATAATATTATTGTCTGTCTGTTGGGTGTATAAATAATTGGTAGGCAGCATGGTAGCTATTCGTCGTTTGGCAATATCGCCCGCCCAAATAGATTGAGACGGATTGAGCAAAACGCCCTCTTTGGTACATTCAACTCTGTCTTTGAGCAACGTAAGCCACGACACAGGGTAGGGAGCATCTTGGTATGTTGTCTGGTAAGACACCTCGTTGGTGTTCAAAATTTCTATTTCTTTGGGCAGGGTTATGGCCACAATGTCGGCATTAAGAGTTGGCAATACAAGCAATGAATCAGAAAAAGGCAATAGCCGTTTGCCAAGTTGCTGATTGAGGTGCGAGGCTTTGCCGTTGCCTACATATTTGTCGTTTACGTTATATACTGCAAAGCCCTGCTGTTTGAGCTGGTGCATTGCCAACGATTTGAGAAAATGCCGCTCAGAACCAACAAAAGCAGCATTTCGATTTGTCTCATATTGTTGCAACTGCTTTAGGTTGTCATAGCCCAATTCTTGAAACCGCACAAAACCTTGCAGATTAAATTGAGTTGCCGTAATTTCAAATTTTCGGAGGTCATAATATACCTTGTAGCCCAATGCCTT
>JAYVJH010000433.1:0-4346 GCA_043769455.1 Runella sp.
CGACTGCTTGACTATTTTTTGATATTCTTCTAACAGTGCCGTAAAGCCTGTATATGAGTCTTTTACACGTATTAGTGTTGTTTTTAAGGCTTGTTTGGCCTCAAAATCTTCATTGACAATCACCGCCGAGGAGTCGGTAGTATAAATATGTTGTTCGTACTTTAAATTAGCTAAAAAAGAAATCGCACTTGCTTTGCCGCTTTCTATTTTAGCTACTTGGTTTACAACCCGCTCGCCATCGCCTTCTACACGGCCTTGCAGCATGGCCGCTATTTGATTGACAGTAAATTCCATAGACACTGGTTTAAGGCTGCAAAGTTAAGTTTTTCGACCAACAAATATAGTATTTTCGGACGATATTACTCAAAGCCTTGATAGTCGGTAAGTCTGAGGCATCGGCGATGTCTTTCACAGAGCCGTCTTTCATCTTGATTAAAATACCTTGTTTGCTCGAAATATAGGCCGCATTACTCGAAATACCCTGAACGAGCATGTATTTTTGCCAGCTTTGCGGAATATTCTGTTGGGTCAGTTTTATTTTAATTTCTTCTAATTGCTGCTCTGTAAATGGTTCGTCTTGAAACTGTATTTTGTATAATTTACGGTCTAACAGCAACTGGCAAATTGTCGAAAGGATTAAATCAGAGTGATTAGTCCAAATTTTTATACAACTCCATATATCATAATCGTCGAGCTTAGTGAAAGCTCGCAAATACGTGGGGTCGTTTTCAAAGTCGTTGATGGTTACGTTTTGTTTCAAAAAAATACTCAAATCGGGCGGAGAAAAAACAGCTTGACCTTCGTTGATGAGTTCTCTGGCTCGTTTGATGGCTTGAATCAACATGGTTTCGGCACAAGTACTGGTTTTGTGCAAATAAACCTGCCAATACATGAGCCGGCGAGCATTCAAAAAATTTTCGATGCTCAAAATTCCTTTGGCTTCAACCACCAATTCATCGTCCACTACGTCCAACATTTTAATTAGTCTGTCAGCACCAATCGCCCCTTCGGCTACACCCGTAAAAAAACAATCCCGATTCAAGTAGTCCATTCTATCCATATCTAACTGACTGGAAATAAGCTGATTGAAAAATCGTCTTGGGTATTTATCTTCAAAAATCTGAATCGCCATATCAAGTCGTCCGTTCATTTGTCGGCTCAATTCTTTCATAATCAACAGCGAAATATGCTCATGCGGTACGTCGTTCAAAATCGTATGTTCCAACACGTGTGAGAACGGACCATGGCCAATGTCATGCAATAATATGGCAGCCTGTGCGGCTTCTATTTCGGAATCAAATATAAAATGACCCTTAGATTGTAGTGTTTTGAGTGCTTCGCTCATGAGGTGCAAAGCCCCCAACGCATGATGGAAGCGAGTATGCAACGCACCAGGATAGACATATTCGGCCATGCCCAACTGCTTGATGCGCCTAAGCCGCTGAAAGTAAGGGTGTTCAATTAAGTCAAACAATAAATCGGACGGCACATTGACAAACCCATAGACAGGGTCATTGAATATTTTTCTTTTGTTCATCACAAAATTTGGACATTAGACGTTGGACGTTGGACGTTGTATTTCTCAAATCCAAATCCAAAAACAAAAATTGATAAATAATTGACAAAGTACGGCTAAAAATCAATCATTATCGGTTTTTATCATCTATTTTTGGTAATTTTCGGCTTCAAATCTTAACCTAAACCTCATTTATGAACAAAAACATACTTGTCTATGTCATTGCGGCTATTGCAGCCACAGGTGGCTTACTTTTTGGCTACGACACAGGCGTAATAGCCGTTGCGATGCCTTTTATCAAAGAAAAATGGGTGCTTTCGACAACCACCGAAGCCTGGGTAATGGGCGCAGTATTGCTGGGAGGTATGGCTGGTTCGCTACTTAGCGGTCGCCTAACCGATTATTTGGGCCGTAAGCGCATCAATATTTTTACGGCCACGGTCTTTATGCTTGGCTCGGTTGTTACGGCTATGGCCCAAAAACCTTCTTGGCTCATTGCAGGGCGACTATTGCTTGGTGTGGCTGTGGGCGTGGCTTCGTTTTCTGTGCCATTATATATTGCCGAAATTGCCCCAGCGGCCAAACGTGGCCGATTGGTTTCGTTTTTTCAGTTGGCCATTACTATTGGCATCTTGATTTCATATTTGGCAGGGTATTTCTTTTCGGGAGCCAATGACGGCTGGCGTATGATGTTTTGGGCGGGAGTCATTCCTGCTTTGGTTTTGTTGGTTGGTATGGTTTTTTTGCCCGAAAGCCCACGTTGGCTCATCACCAAAGGTCGAGACGAGGAGGCATTGGCAGTATTGCAACAAATTGAGGCCAACGACCACGTTCAGATTGAGTTCAAGCAAGTCAAGCAGGCCATCGTTAGCGAACAAAACAATAAAACCGACTGGCGAGAACTGTTCAGCAAACGCCTCCGCCAACCGTTATTGATTGGTATTGGTATCTTTTTTATTCAGCAATTTTCGGGTATCAATGCCGTGATATATTTTGCACCCGAAATTTTTAAGATGGCAGGTTTTGCCTCCAAAACAGGTGCTATTCTGGCCACTGTTGGCGTGGGGGTGGTCAATGTTGCCTTTACGTTATTGTCGCTTCGGTTGCTCGACCGTTGGGGACGTAAGCCGTTGCTTTACACTGGCTTGGTTGGTACGGCGGTTGCATTAGCGGTTTTGTTTTTATCGTTTTATTTCAAAGAGTCGCTCGGCAGTGCAGCAGCTTGGTTGGCTATTGGTAGTGTTTATACCTACATTATGTTTTTTGCAATTAGCCTCGGGCCGCTGGGTTGGTTGCTGATTTCAGAAATATATCCGCTCAAAATCAGAGGTTTTGCCATGTCGCTGGGTAGTTTCTATCATTGGTTTTTTGACTTTGGTGTAACTTTTACATTCCCAATCTTAACTGTCATACCGTTTTTGGGTGAGCAAGGCGGTATTTTTGGATTTTATATGTTAGTTGTTTTAATGGGCTTATTTTTTGCCAAATATTTAGTACCCGAAACCAAAGGACTGTCGTTGGAAGACATCGAAAAAATGTGGAAATAGTCCTTTGGAATTACGATTGACGAATGAACGATTGACGATTAAGGGCTTATTGCTGGCAGTACTCGCAAGTCCAACATTCGTAAATCGTAAAATCGAATAATTTGTAAATCGTACTTTCTAACCCATTTTTTTGTATTTTTGTATTCAGAAACAACATTTATTCAATATGACTATTCACAAAGAAGGTTACAGCCTTATACTCACCACAGCCGCTATATCGCTCATTGCCAACGTTATTGTTCGTTATTTTTTACCAGAAACGCAATGGCTACACGTGGTAGTACTTGTTACAAGTTTGATTTTCTTTTTTATCATTCTTCAATTTTTTCGTAAACCTGTTCGTGTTGCCAACACAAACCCCAAACACATCATTGCGCCCTGCGATGGTAAAGTGGTCGTTATCGAAGAAGTCGTTGAAACTGAATATTTTAAAGGCCCACGCCGTCAGGTTTCTATTTTTATGTCGCCAATCAATGTGCATATCAACTGGAATCCTATTGCGGGCGTTGTCAAATATTTCAAATACCACCCAGGTAAATACTTGGTAGCTTGGCACCCAAAATCAAGCACCGAAAACGAACGCACCACAACAGTACTGCAAGCACCCAACGGCGTGGAAGTATTGTTTAGGCAAATTGCGGGGGCATTGGCCAAACGCATTGTGTGGTATGTCAAAGAAGGTCAAACTGTGGCACAAGGTTCAGAAATGGGCTTTATTAAGTTTGGCTCACGGGTGGACTTATACCTACCACTCGATGCCAAAATCTTGGTTGGTTTAGAACAAAAAACAACTGGTAACGAGACTATTATCGCTGAATTGGTGTAGAGTATAAATTAGATGTGTGTATTTGTGCCTTTGTTGGTGTTTTCACCAACAACTCGGACGGTAGCTTGTTGGTGAAAACACCAACAAAGGCACAAGTAAGACGGCCATTTATTTCTATTTTTATCCAAAATGCACAAACAACTGATTTTAATTTTGACCATCACATTGTTTTGCCAACAGGCGAAATCGCAAAGTAATGAACATCTTATTTTTGATAGAATTGAATATATTTTCAATTTGAAGCCTACCATCGCCAAAAAATATTGGAAAGGTTTTGACAAAAAGAAATATGACGTTCCCATACTCTATTACACCGAGACAGCGTCTTATATAGCCAATCCTGAAAAAGATTTTATTACTTGAATGTAGCTATTATAAGCCTACCCTCGTTTTTGAAAACAATACTATAAAATTTTATAAAACTACACAGCGATTTGATGCCATGCCATTTCACATG
>JAYVJH010000434.1:0-3366 GCA_043769455.1 Runella sp.
GTACAGATTTTGAACGCTTGGGGCTTCAAAGTAGCTTATCAACGAGAAACCAGTACAAAACAAAAATCACTTCTACCGCTTCCATCTGGACACATCAGAGCCATCATGGCAGACAGTATTCAGTTTGAAGTCTATGCAGATAGCAGCAAGCGAGGAGTGTATTTGTTAGACCGCTCAGACAACCTCAACACAGTAATTGATTTTAAGATGCACGGCGATACGCTCTGGGTAAAACCGAAGACAGCATACACCCCCAAATTCATAATCTACATACCTGTCGTTGAGACCGTTATGTGTAGGTTTAGCGAGATAAAATATCGTTCGCCCAAACAAAATACACTAACGGCAATAAGCCAAAACGATGGCGATGTGCGTGTAGTTGGTGGACAATATAACGAGCTTAACGTAGTGGCCTCGGGCGAAGGACGAGTGAGTATCGAAAATGGTATAAAGATCAATACCCTCAATCTGAACTTAACTGGCGAGACTACATTTAGCTCGTATGAGGGTGATTGTAGCATAGCCAATTTGGGCAAAATAACGGCCTCAGACAAAGCTACTATTGTGCTGACTTTTAACGGAAAAACAATTAGTAAACTGACAAAAAACTAACAGCCTTTAACTATTTACAAAAACAATATTTCGTTTCAGTCCGTCTAATTTTGTACGCTTAACGGCTGACTTTCTGAATATTTCGGCAAATATATCTTCGGTTATTTCGAGCCAATCATTGTTTGTAAACTGTTCTAAATCAGAATTTAGACTAAACTCGGGCGTTTGGTGCGGCTTCGCAAAACGATTCCACGGACAAACATCTTGACATATATCGCAGCCAAAAATCCAGTTTTCAAACTGCCCTTTGACTTCGGCAGGAATGGCCTCTTTGAGTTCGATGGTAAAATAACTAATGCAACGACTACCGTCCACCACGTAGGGCGCAACAATGGCATCGGTCGGGCAGGCATCTATGCAGCGGGTACAAGTGCCGCAATAATCTTTGATGGCTCCATCTGGCCAAAGGTCAAGGTCGCAGATGATTTCGCCAATAAAAAAAAAACTCCCTATCTCTCTGTTAATCAAATTGCTATGCTTGCCAACCCAGCCTAATCCACTTTTGGCGGCCCAAACTTTATCCATAACAGGAGCTGAATCTACAAAAACCCGCGCGTTGATGTCGCCAATGGTTTCTGTCATAAAAGCTGTGAGTGTTTTGAGCTTGTCTTTTAGCACAAAATGGTAGTCTGTACCATAAGCATATTTTGAGAGTTTGAGGTCTTCGGGACTTTCGGGTAGTTTTTTGTCTGGATAATAATTGAGCAATACCGAAATAACTGACTTTGCACCCTCAACGAGTTTGCGAGGGTCGAGGCGTTTGTCAAAGTGGTTGGCCATATAGTGCATCTGGCCGTGCTGATGGTGGTTGAGCCAGTTTTCTAAACGAGGGGCTTCGGTTTCGAGAAATTGAGCCTTAGATATACCACAGAAGTCAAAGCCCAGTTCAGTGGCTTTGTTTTTGACGAGTTGGCTACGCTGCTGTGCCAGCAAGTCTTGCGTAGTCATCGGGTGATTGGTTTTAGTTTAATGAAAAAAGTGGTAGTCTGAGTGCCACGGTATTGGTAAACATCAACTCGGTAATGGTGTGGTCCATAAAATCTATGAGTGGGAACTCCGAGATTGTAGTCAGTACTTCAATTTCGTCTTCGGCCTTGATAATACACCAGAGTTTGCTACGGTCGGCAGCAAGGGTATAAGACGAAATACGGCCACGCTCCATCATTTCATTGATTTTTTGGCGTTGGCTTGGTATTTTAGCCATAAATTCTCCGTCAAGCTCGTAAGGCAACTGAAATTCGACCATGAATTGACTCATTGTTTGTGTAGATTATTGTGTAATTAAACCAAATACAACGGAATAACACGACTCCTTGGTATTTTGTTCAATAATCAAGGACTTAGTAAAGTGAGAGCTACGAGAGCGAAAATAAAAAATAGATTTATTTTCACAATAAATTTGGAGTGTTTGACAGTTTTTCATAATTTTGCAGTCCCAAATAAGTAGTAACTACTACAGCTTGGTAATGTAGCTCAGTCGGTAGAGCAAAGGACTGAAAATCCTTGTGTCGGCGGTTCGATTCCGTCCATTACCACAAAAACCCCGTTGGAATATTCCTAACGGGGTTTTTTACTGGCAACTATTCTCCATCTGGTTTAATTTTTCGGTATGTGTTGTAATAGTTTTGGTTGAATACTTTAACTTTGGTTTTGTAAACACCCAATATATGCTTACCCCAAATATTTATCCATTCTTATCAATCTAATTCTGGCTTCGATTGGTTTCTGTAAAAATTAAATTCCAAAATGACACTTTTAAATATATTAAGCTATGATAGCAATACGAGAGTTATTTGAAATGTACCAGCACCTACCCGAAAAAGATAGGTATGCGTTCAAAACCATGATAGAAGAGGAAACCATAGATATATCGTTACCAGCCCTACGAGAAAGTATAAAGCAAGTAAATCTACTAAAAAAGGGGAAGGCCAAAACACGCCCTGCCTCCGAACTTTTGAGAGAGTTACAAAATGGCTAACGTATTTACTTTTGATGTTTTTGACCGTAAAGCCAAACGGCTTACCACAAAGTTTAAGACCCTAACGGACGAGTTAGTGGCACTAATCCAAGAACTCGAAAGCAGCCCCCAAAAGGGTACAGATTTAGGCGGTGGTTTTTATAAAATCAGATTGGCCAGCGAAAGCAAAGGCGGAGGCAAAAGTGGGGGTTTTAGGGTTATAACCTATTACATTGAAGAAACAAAAGAAGAAACAATCGTGTATTTGGTTACGATTTATGACAAATCGGAACAATCGAACATCAGTAAAAAAGACTTATTGAATATGGTAAAGAACGAACTTGACTAAGCAAAAGGAGTTACTATTGTCTTTGTACCTAATTTATATAACTGTCTAATATTGAATTGATTATAATATATTTTAATTACTATCTACTCAATTAGACGGCTTTACTATGCACCTTTTCTACCAACCTAATTTTGAACACCTGTCGGCCTTAATAAACGACGAAGCCCAACATGCTGTCAAAGTTTTGCGCTTGCGTGAGGGTGCAGAATTGCGTGTTACAGACGGAGTTGGTAGCTGGTTTGACTGCCTGATTGAAAACGCTCACGCCAAACTTTGTACCGTTCAAATTCTAAAAAAAACCACAACGCCCCCCCGACCCTATCAAATAGAACTGGCTATTGCACCAACCAAAAATTTAGACCGAATTGAGTGGTTGGTTGAAAAAGCAACAGAGATTGGCGTAGATTCGTTTTCTTTTTTTTATTCCAAACATTCTGAAAGACGAACG
>JAYVJH010000435.1:0-6290 GCA_043769455.1 Runella sp.
GGCCGTTGTCGGCATCAAACATTCGGGTTTCTTGCACAATCGTCTGGCCACTTTCGAGCATTTCAGCTTGTCGTTTTACTTCAAAGTCCACGGCCCGCATCACGTTTCTGATAGAGTTCATGTTCTTGATTTCAACTTTTGTACCGTACTCATCTTGCCCAAAAGGTCGAATAGACACATTCAAATCACAGCGCAGTGAGCCTTCTTCCATGTTGCCGTCGCACACGTCCAAATACCGCACCATACGGCGCACTTCTGTCAAAAACTGCCCAGCCTCTTCGCCTGAGCGCAAGTCTGGATTGGTTACCATCTCAATCAACGGTGTACCGGCACGGTTGTAGTCCAGCAAGGTGTCTGTCGTTGAGCCATCGTGTACCGATTTTCCAGCATCTTCTTCGAGGTGAATATGGTGAATAGCTATCGTCCGCTCACCTTTTGAGGTACTGATATGTATCTGGCCGCCTACACAAATCGGGGCTTTATCTTGCGACACTTGGTAGCCCTTGGGAAGATCTGGATAAAAATAGTTTTTGCGATCGAATATCGTTTTTCGGGTAATGTCGCAACCACAAGCCAGCCCCATCTTGACAGCAAACTCGACAGCTTTTTTGTTGAGTTTGGGTAGCGTACCCGGGTGCGCCAACGTAATGACACTGATGTTCTGGTTGGGCTGGCTGCCAAATAGATTTTGGTCGGCGGCAAAAATTTTGGTGTTCGTCATCAACTGGCAGTGTACCTCTAAGCCAATGACAGTTTCGTATTTTTGATTCATATTTGTTCTATTACGCTATCAAAAGCCCCAAGCAATACATCGAGGCGGTCGAGGTAATATGATTTGGTATCGATGTATAAAGTTTGATCAGTGAGTTTCAAAAAATGCCATTCGCCCGCTGTCGTAGCACAACCCCAAACGGTAGGCGTAGGTAAGCCTGCTTTTTGGTTGAATATTTGTGCCGCAACCATTTGAGCCGTGCATTGCGCCATACCATACTCCATATCCTCATCTTTGGCTTCGGTCATGGCTACGATGGGTGCTTCGAGTAGATAAGCGTTGGGGCGTGTCGAGAAAAAAAAATCGCAAGGGCCATTCAAGTTGTTTTCGGGTTGTACATTGAGTTCTTCGCCCGAAAATAGCGACAATTTGGTTTTGTGAAGAATATGCACCTCCGACAAAATGGGTGAAATGATGCGCTCTGATTTTACTTTTTCGTTCGACAACACCACCGTGTCAGCCATTTCGATTGTCTTTTTCAACCAGTCCGATGGTTCAATAGGCGTAATTTGGGCAAAAAAAGATATTTTTTCGCTTCGTAGTCCAAATTTTTCGGTTACTTGTTTGAGTTTTTTATATTTGCTATATCCCATTTTTTATTATTTTTTCGACTACAAATTTACATTAAATCTCAACATATTCTATTTTTGTTTTAACAGATTTTAACAACCATACGGCACTAAAAAATCAGTTGTATCGTTATGAAATTAACAGAAAATTACCCAAAAAGCATGAAAAGAAACACACTCATTTTAATTGTATTGATGGCAATAGTTAGCCCATTATTTGCCCAAAAAATAACAACCCTTGCGCCAAAAATCAATGAACAATCTCAAAAATATATCGAAATAAAAAAAATCGCTCTTACCGATAAATACACTATCGTTTATTTTTTTATCGACAATCGCCCTCGCACTATGCAAGATTTAATGGAAGGACGTGGCTCGGCCAGTCATATAAAGATAGACCCAAAAATAAAACTCATTAACGTTAAAGATGACGACCACGTTTTTAAGTTTATCAAAGCCGAAGGTATAGTTGTTGAACCACAAGAACAGACTCTGGAAGCTGGCGATATAGTAGAATTTACTGTTTATTTTGAACGACTAAAACCCGGTGTAGAATTATTTGACATATACGAAGGCAAAGACTTTAGAAACAAAACCGATAATAGACATTTTTGGAATTTTTACGGAGTACATATTCGTAACCCAAAATCTGTTACTAAAACACCAACCACCAAGCCCGTTAAGCCAACTGTAGTACCAAAAACAGACAGTATCAAAACGCCAATAGCAGATACTATCCTGGTTGTAAAATCGACATTGGCCGACAAAAAACTAACCGTTGGTGAGGCAGTTAGGCTTAATAATATTTATTTTGAAATAGGTAAATTTAACCTACTACCCGCCTCATTTACAGAATTAGACCAGTTGGTAACGTTGATGAATACCACCCCAAAGATGACAATCAGAATAGAGGGGCATACAGACAAAGTAGGTGATTTTGACGAAAACTTAAAGCTATCGCTCAGCCGAGCCAATGCCGTCAAAAGCTATTTGGTTGGCAAGGGTATAGATTTTGGTCGAATTGAAGCCAAAGGCTATGGCTCAACTCGACCAGCTACTAAAAGCACCGCAGAAGCCGAACGCCGCAAAAATCGCCGTGTAGAGTTTGTAGTCATCAAGATTTGAGTTTACCATAATCAACTACTCAGCAAAGGCATATAAAACCATGCTAAGTAGTTGATTTGCTTATTTTTATGTTAAATTTTGTTGTACTACTGAGGCGTTTACTCATACCTCAATGCCTCGATAGGGTCGAGTCGTGAGGCTTTGATGGCTGGATAGATACCCGATATAAGGCCAACAACAATACACACAAAAATACCCATAAACATCCAGAGCCAAGGTACTATAAAACTGGCATTGTCGCTAATAAGTTTGGATATGCCGTTACCTACGGCTATTCCCAAGACCAAACCACCAATACCGCCCAGTACACATACTACGATGGCTTCTATCAAAAACTGTGTTCTGATGAGTTTGGGTGTAGCCCCCAGCGATTTTCTGATGCCTATTTCTCTGGTACGCTCTGTTACCGACACCAGCATGATGTTCATGAGTGCTATGGCCGCCCCCAACAACGTAATGATACTAATACCAAAGCCACCAACTCGCAAATAGCCCGTTATTTCTTCAAAATTTTTGGCCAAGGCATCGGCACGTTCTATTTCAAACGAGTCGCTTTTGCCAGGCTGGTCTTTGCGAACTCTCCGCATAATGCCCCGTGCTTCTTCGATTACTAATTCTTGGTCGTTAATATCTGACACCGAAGTAGTTATGTCAAAAGACAATGACCGATTGGCGGCCAAAGCCCTACCGTTATCAATCGGAATAATCAACACTCGGTCGTCGCCACTACCTGTGAGCGAACCTTTGTTCGACAGTACTCCAATGACTTTATACTGATTGCCCATGACCACAATTTCTTGATTGATAGGGCTAATTTTTTTTTCAAATAGTTTAGTTGCAATTTGGTCACCGATTATGGCCACATTGAGCGAGTTGTCTAAGTCGTTTGGATTGAAGTCTCGCCCCATCGAAAGTTTATAGCCTTTGATGGTCAGGTAGTTGTCGTCTGCACCAATAATACGAGAATTGGGATTGGTTTTGATTGAACCATATTTAACTGGAATCGCTCCAGCCACAAACGACGACACCGATACTTTGGCATCATAGGCATCTTTGATAGTACGTTTGTATTGCATGGCTTGGCGGTATTCGATGGCAGGAAAATCCTTGTCTCTACGCCCACTCGACCGACGGCGGAATTGTTGCGGCCCTTTGATGTCGAAAGTATTGGCCCCCAAGTCGGCAAAACTATTATTGACCGAACTCTGCATACCGTCCACGGCCGTCAAAATACCAACCAAAGACGTAATACCAAGCGCAATAATCAAAGCCGTCAGTACGGTACGAAGCATATTAGACTTGATAGAGCGTAGCCCTTCACGTATATTTTCTTTTAAATTCATGGCTTTTATTTTAGTTTTTCACGCATCTTAGCACAATATTTGATAAAAATTCGTTGTACTACAAAATTCTAACTTATTATCAATTTAATCAAGCCAATGAAACGCCTCATATTGCCACTTATCATTTTTTGTATGACCATTGGCTCAGTTCAAGCCTCCAAAATCTTGATTCCGATGGACGAAGCCCAAAAAGACCATCTCAAAGCTTATGGTATTGCTTATTGGGTCATTAAGACTTACGATACCGAAATAGACTGGCTTCTGAATTATCGTGGGGGGAGTTTTATGATGGATTTGAGCCAGCGAGTACAAAACGAAATGGTGATACGTGGCGTGAGTTATGAGGTAATTTCAGACGCTCAAAGCAACCAAATATTAGCTATTGTAGCTGCGCCCGATGCTAACATGGACAATGTAAAACTACAAAAAGCACCCAAAGTAGCGGTATATTCGCCCAAAACCAAACAACCTTGGGACGATGCCGTTACGCTGGTGATGGCTTATGCCGAAATACCCTACGACATTGTGTATGACGATGAGGTAATGGAAGGCAAGCTCTCACAGTACGACTGGCTACACTTACACCACGAAGATTTTACGGGGCAATATGGCAAATTTTATCAGTTCAAAGATTATCCTTGGTACAGAGCGCAAAAGCAAGAAGCCGAAACGATAGCTACCAAATGGGGCTTCAAGAAAGTATCTAAACTCAAGCTGGCCGTTGCTCAAAAAGTACGAGAATATGTAGCTGGCGGAGGTTATATGTTTGCTATGTGCAACGCCACCGATACTTATGACGTAGCCCTCGCCGCCGAAAATACCGATATTGCAGGCTCAATTTACGATGGCGATGGCACTGATGGCTCGGCTCAGTCAAAGTTAGATTTTTCTAAATCTTTTGCTTTTCAAGACTATAAGGTTGTAACAGACCCTTACGAAGTTGAGTTTTCGGCAGTCGATAATCAAATGCAGGAACGAGGAGTAAATGAAGCCAATGACTATTTTACGCTTTTTCAGTTTTCGGCCAAATATGACCCTGTACCAACGATGCTGACCCAAAACCACCAGCAAATTATCAAAGGATTCATGGGACAAACCACGGCATTTAAGAAGAAATACATCAAGCCCGAGGTAATAATACTGGCCGAAAACAGGTCAATCGGCGAGGCTAAGTACATTCATGGTACGTTTGCAAAGGGTTTTTTTACGTTTTATGGTGGCCACGACCCCGAAGACTATCAGCACCAGATTAACGAAGAACCCACCGACTTGAACCTACACCCCAACTCAGCGGGCTATCGGTTGATATTGAACAATATTTTGTTTCCAGCCGCCAAAAAGAAAAAATTAAAAACTTAGACAAGTAGTGAATAGTGAAAAACGGATAACTCAGAAAACAACGCTCTCTGCCTACTTGATTTAATGCAAATACACATCGAACATGGCCTTGGGGCGAGCAAGGTACTCTCTGATGAGCGTTCGGGACGAATAGCCATCTGGCACGTCCTGAGCCGCAAAACCTATGGCTTCGATACCTTCGTGTTGGCATAAGTACAAGGCACGGGCATTGTGAAAATTTTGCGAAATAACCGTTACCTTGTTTTGTTTATATACTTTTTTGCACCGTACCACAGAGTCATAGGTACGGTATCCAGCCGTGTCAAGCAGCATTGCTTCGTCTGGAATACCCAGCAAAGACAAGGCTTTTTTCATATCTCGTGGCTCATCGTAATATTCTTCTTTGTTGCCACTCAATATCAAATATTTTACTTTTCCTTCTTTAAACAAACGTGCCGTAGCCTCCATTCTATATCTAAAAAACAGGTTTTCTTTTCCCTTAGCCACGTACTTACTCGTTCCCAAGACCAAGCCTACATCGTTTGAGGGAATCGTTGCAACATCAAAAAAAATCTGATTTTTAGTATTTTTTACAATCAATAAATTACAAAACAACATTACAAGAACCGACCCAAATATACACCAGAGCATTACTTTAATGATTTGCTTGACCATAGCGATACTGACGGCGTATTTTCGTAATGTCGTAATTTTCATAGTTTGGTCAAATCTTTAAAACAGTCCTAATTGCCCTTGTTCGGCTTCGTCTTCGGTTACATCTGTTTTGGGTCGTGGCTGTGTATCAAATGGAGGTGCAACAGTCGTAGTCTCAATAGTAACAGGCTTAGGGGTTGTTTGTTCTGTTTCAGTATTTTCTACTTTCTGTACAACTGCAAGCGATTCGACTTGTCTTATTTCTTTAATCTTCTGAACCGATACCTTATTGCCCAACGACTTCCAGCCTTTTACATCAATAAAGTCAGACAAAACAATGGTTTCTGTCTGTAACTGACCTCTACCTAAGTCCAAAATCACCTCCATTCGAGGTTGTGCGTCTAAGGAAGCAAAGATGAGTTTTGACCCTTTGGTTTCACCGATAAAACTAAATTTTTTGTCAATGGTCGTTGTCTCAATCTTAAATCG
>JAYVJH010000436.1:0-7364 GCA_043769455.1 Runella sp.
AGCCATATCCTGAGCGACTTGTCGGGGCCGATGGCGTTGCCTGTTATCCAGCTTAGGTTGCCAATCATCAAACGGCGAGGTTGAGTAACATAGTCCGTACCATTAATTTTGACCGTCATGGTGTTATCGTTAGCTATTTGGGCATTTGATACAAAGCAAAGGCTCAAAAACAGTAAAGCAAGTGTTGTAGTTTTCATTGTTGAGATTGAGTTTAAAATTTATCCCAAATGTAGAAAAATACCCAATCAAGTACCCGAGTTTTTTATTATACGGTCGTTGTGCTACGAGTAGCCGCTCGCTTCAAGAACAGCGATAGCAGCAATGCACCACCACAAACCGCCATCAGCAAGAGTATAGCCGAGTTATAGTTGCCGTTTTGAGTGCGTAAATATCCCAATAGTGCCACGCCAGCAAAGCCGCCAATGCTATCGAACGAACTCACCAATCCCAATACTTTTTTGAAAGATGCCCCTTTGTAGAGATCGGCTACCGTGAGCTGAATCATGGCAAATGCACCGCTGTAGCCCAAACCGTAAAAAACGGCGTATAAGTATGCAAAATTATGGCTAGTAGCCGTGATTTTTAAACAAAAAAGACCCAATATGAGGCCGATTGTAGCCAAAATGAGCGTATTTATTTTATTGAATTTGTCGCTCATATACCCAAACGATATTTTGCCGACAATACTGCAAACCGAAAACAAGCTCGAAATATTGGCCGCTTGCCTGATGTCAAAACCGCAATCGGTCAGATAAAGCCGTAGGTTTTGCAGTACGCCAAAACCACAAAACCAAAAAGCTGCCGTAACAAAAAGTAATAAATAAAAGACTGGAGATTTGAGTAATTGTCTGATAGTGAGTACAGATTCAGTATTTTTTACGACATTTTTTAAAATAGAATTGTCAGTAACCAACACCTCACCATCAACATTTTGGCCTATTTCTTCGGGGGTATTTTTGATAAAAATAAGTGGAATAAAAGACAATATGGCGGCTACTATGGCCACGCCAACGGCAGCCATGCGCCAGTCGTACATCAGAACCAAACGACTGGCTAATTGTGGAAAAATAATATTGCCAACACTCGACCCAACCAAAAAAATACCTGTGGCTAAACCCCGTTTTTTTTGAAACCAATTACTAATCAGCACCATACTTGGCAATAGCCCGCAGAGCGTAATAGCCATCGAAAACACAAAATAAATGATATGCAGATGTGTGTAGTTTTGCATTACTGCAAAGCCTAACGTACAACACAAACTCAAACTTGCACCCGTCAGTATGGCCGTTTTTGGGGTAATTTTGGTTAATAAAAACCCAACAATAGGTGCAAAAATAGCTATATAGATAAAGTAAAATGAAGCAGGTCGAACGATTTGGGCGTGTTTCCAACCAAATTCTTTCATTAGTTCTGGAAAAAAAAATGGTAGCGTATTGGTACTAACCGTTGTGGCCGAATAGCTAATGAAGAGCATAATAACGACAGTCCAGCCGTAGAAATACGGTTTTTTAGTCGTTTGATTTGTAGTAGTCATGGTATTGGGTTTAGGTATTGGTAGAGACGCACGGTAGTGCGTCTTAATAAAAAAACGGTCGTGCGTCTCAATAAAAAAACGGTCGTGCGTAATGATTAGTTTGGACACACGGTCGTGCGCCTAAACATCGTTTCAACGAAAAACGGTATCATCAATCGGTCCATTAACGGCAAACTCTCGCCAGCGAATATCCATCCAGCGCAAACCTTCAAAATAAATACGAAGACGTTGAGGCTGCACAAACGACTGGCCAGGCACTGTCGTAAAGTCCGAATAAATACGGTGATGAAAGCCCACCGAAGTATTAAAATGCAAATACCTGATATTAAAACTCTGTTGGTCAATGCCATAAAATGTTTCGCCGTCTTTGAGGTCTGTGATTTTAACCATAAAACAGTCGTGTCCGTCTATTTGGTCATCGGTAAGTCGGTCTATTTTAAAACCCTGCGTGAGAGCATGACGAATGATGCTAAACCCAAAATTGTTACTCCACTCAAAGTGCTTGGCATAAGGTTTGGCTACATCCGAGAGGTTCATGTTGGTATGTTGGCCATCGAAACGTAGCGAAAAAAAATCTGTTTCGCCATATTGGGCATCAAACCGTATTTTTCCGTTGGCTTTGCGGGCATCGTCGTTGGTGTCTGGAAAAACTCGGTACAGTTGGTAAGTATCAAAGTGCTTATAATGAGCGGTGTCTGTTAGGCCAAAAGGTGTAAAAAACGCTTCGCCTTTGAGCATCAGTGTTTTGGGTGAGTGCCAAGTATCTCCGCCCGAGGCTTCGATGAGTTGTTCGAGAATATGCCGAGCTGTCATGTTTTTAGTGGGTTTTGATAGTCAAATAGCCCATCACAAATATAAACTTTTAGTTTTTAGTATTCTCAATTTTAATTTACTTGTTGATACTTCAAAATCTACATTTTCACTTTGCAGTTATATTTTTGTCTATGGAAATACCAATATAATTTGTTTTACATCATTTTAGGAATGATTTTTGCCATGTCAAATCTCAAAACAACCAAGCACAAAATACCTAATGCAAGACAAATTTGAAGAAACCAGTTATAGCGCACACAGAGGCTGGTATGACCGACAATAGCCAGACGAAGCCTCTCGCCTCAAAAATATCCAAACCTGAAAAGACGCCATCACCAACAATTCGATTAGCTATTGGCTCAATAAGCGAATGTTTACCATGGCCGGCCCGTTTATTAAAGCCAATAAAATGTGGCTCACAATTGGCTAACCCCAAAAACAGCTAATGAAAAATCCGATATTAGTAATGCTACTTTTAGAGACATACAATATAATATAAAAAAGATGATTTGATTGCCAAATATAGGAATATTACCCTACCAAACACTCTACGCTGTTATTTTCAAAACATTACCAGACCAAAATACTATTGACCAAATGAAAAACGATGGTTTTTTGTATTATGAATTTCCGAAAAATCCTTATTTGTGATGAATAGAATTTACCGATTATTTTCTTAGCTAAACGACATTGTATTATAAATTATGACAGGCCAAAAACAGCAGGAAAAATAATAGGAGGTGAAAGAACTGAAAAGCAAAATAATACAATAGTCTCTAAAAGACAAAAACGAAAAGTGATGGCTTGGCCTTCAAAAGGGTCTCCAAACCTCGCTATCGTAACAGCTTATTACCAAAATAACACCTAAATCAAATCTACAGATTATTTACAGTAACGAAATAATTAAAGCAACCACCATCAAACCCCAGTAACTATGACAGTCTTCAACACAATTCAAGAAATCAGAAGCTATGTTTTGACACAAAAGCAAGCTGGCAAAAGTATTGGTTTTGTACCAACAATGGGGGCATTGCACAAAGGGCATTTGTCGTTGATAGAGACTTCAAAAAGTCAAAATGATATAACGATTTGCAGTATTTTTGTCAATCCGATACAGTTCACCAACCCCGATGATTTGGCCAAATACCCCCAAACCCTCGAAGCCGACTGCGCTATGCTCGAAGCCGCTGGTTGCGATGCAGTCTTTGCGCCATCGGTACACGAAATGTACCCCGAGCCAACTATAATCAAGTTTGATTTTGGCCACTTAGAAACTGTCATGGAGGGTAAATTTAGACCTGGGCATTTCAACGGGGTAGGTATAGTGGTGTCAAAATTATTTAATATCATGCAGCCCGACCGTGCCTATTTTGGCCAAAAAGATTTACAACAAACGGCAGTCATTCGGCAGTTAATCAAAGATTTAGGTTTTCAGATTGAGATGATAATCTGTGATACGTTCCGTGAGGGCTGTGGCTTGGCTATGTCATCTCGCAACAAAAATATTTTACCCAAACACAAAAAATATTCCCGTGAAATCTATAACCTTTTGACGATTTCGGGGGTTTCGGTTTGGGCAGGTCAGCCTGTCGAAGAGATACAGCAATTTGCTCAAAAAATAATGGGCTATTTTCCTGAATACAAGTTAGAATACTTTGAAATCGTCAATACCAATACGCTAATGCCAGTTACCGAACGACAACCCAAAGGCCAAACGGCCATTTGTATGGCTGCTTATTTGGGCAAAGTACGGCTGATAGATAACCTTGTTTTTTAAGACCATGATAACACACATCACAGGCGCACTACAAGCCATTTCGGTCGTTACCAACGTCTGGCAACAGAGTATTCGGTTTTATACAGATGGGCTTGGTTATAATTTATTAGAAAAAGGTATATTGACCGACAATCAAAAAAACACTTTTGGCCAGCACCTTAACCAATACGCCCTACTCGGCCACGCCGAAGGCTCAACAGTAAGGCTCATGGAAACAACCAACACCGGGGCTACCCCCAACCGTATTGGCGCACGCCCATGGGACAACGGCCTGGCCGTTATCGAAGCAGGAACCCCAGACGTTGATGCTGCTTATTGGAAAGTGTTACGAGCCAGATTTGGGGCCATCGCCCCACCGACAGAGTTTGACTGCGAAGGCCCCGAGCCGCTGGGCTATATCCTGATGCGAAGTACGGCTTTTATTGGCCCCGCTGGCGAGCAGCTTTTTGTAACACAAATCGTTAACAGAAAAGGTGGCGTGTCGCTCCTAAAAGAAAAATCGGTGGACGGCATCAATGCCCCTGCCAATGTTGTAGTTTCGTTGGCTACTCGTGAGCAACAGCAGCAATATGCCGATGTGCTGGGTCTTGTACCTGTCAATGACCTCACACTCAAACAAGCAGGTGCGGCGGGCATTATGGGTGGCCCACCCGATATGGGTTTTGAGATGTGTTTGATGGGTGCAGGCTTAAATAGAGTTGGCTTGGAACAGCACGTTTACAGCACCCAACACCCCGACTATGACTATCAGACTTACCCTTGCGATTTTTCAAAAACTGGCATCGCCTCGGCTTGCTGGCAAGGTGCTGACTTAGAAATACTCAAACCAAAGCTACAACAAAATGGCTGGGAAATAATAAGTCAGGTCGGTCTGCCAATTCGTAACAACTCAGAACCCAAATCGCTGGTTTTTAGAGGGTTAGTAGGTGAAATTTTAGAATTATTATATTAAAAATTAGTTCTCTGACAATCACCAACAGTATCATTTAACTATACTTAAATACTTTTGAGTACTACTGTTATGTTACTCAAAAGGCTACCAGACCAAAACCAATTAACAAATTGACACATCAAAAAATTGGATATATTACGAAAATTCATAGAAAACTATATTTCACTTTCGACAGACGAATGGAAACAAATTGCTGAGTGTTTTGAAAAAAGAATTGTAGAAAAAGGCGAAGTCATTTTACAAGAAGGTAAGGTTTGCAAACATCTCTATTTTTTAGAAAGTGGACTATTTCATTTTTACATTAACAAAAACGGTAACAACATTACTAAGTTTTTTACAGAAGCACCCTATTTTTTTACCTCACAGGCAAGTTTTAATGCTCAAAAACCAGCGACAGAAAGTATTCAAGCGATAGAAAAATCTATCATTTGGCAAATCTCTTACAAACAAGTAAATGACTTGTATAGACTTAGAATTTGGACAGATTTTGCCAGAAAAATAATTCAAGAAGTTCAATTTTTTACAGAAGAAATTTTAGAAGAATTGCAAACTGAAACAGCAGAATTTCGCTACGAAAAAATGCTAAAAAATAACCCCGCACTTTTAAAACGTATTCCATTAAAAACTTTGGCTTCCTACTTGGGTATTGCCCCACAGTCATTAAGCAGAATTAGAAAAAAATTGGCGATTTAACATAGGTGCAGTAGATTCTCATTTTATAGATAGAGTTTTGTAGAAAATTTTTAATAATTTATCTAAAAAATGAAGCAGAGCAATCATCATTTTAGTTTTACAATTCCTGTAAACACCTCAAAAGCCAGAGTTTGGCAAACACTCATAGATGTTCAGAATTGGCATCAATGGGATACAGAACTCATTGATGCAAACCTTGAAGATATTTTTGAAAAAGGCACAAAAGGCACAATGAAGCCCAAAACGGGCCCAAAATTGAAATTTTATATTTCAGAATTTATCCCTAATCAATCGTACACCATCAATACGATTATGCCTGTTGGTGAACTTGTAATTAAACGTACTTTGACAGAAACAAACAACGAAATTCATTTTACAGATGACATTGCGTTTACAGGCTTTCTGAAATATATTTTTGGGTTTATGCTTGGCGGACAGTTCAGAAAAGTTTTGCCCGAAGTAATGAATAATTTTAAACGAATAGCAGAAAGCAAATGAGAACAATAACTTTTTTATGCTTGTTTTGTGTGTGTTCAAAGTTACAAGCACAAACCAATGGACTTAAATTGCCAATAGGGAATATCAGGTTAAGTTTTCTGATTTTTCCACCATTTACCCCATTGCTGACATTGGAAATGCGAACTTTTGACAAATTAACGGTTCAGTTAGAAACAAATTTTGTGAATACGCACGGTGTAAATTTGAAGTATTTTGTCAATCAAAGAATGAATGGACATTTTATATTTGTAGGCATGGCATTTATTGAAAATGACTTTTTGCGTAAAGACAAAAACATAACTTTTCTGCCTTATGCAGGCTATGGATATGCTTATAGGTTTGGGAAGTCAAATGCTTGGACTTTTGATAGTAGATTGGGAATTGGAAGAACTACAAATGCAGACAATAACGCAATTTATCCAGTGCTAAAAACAGGAATTGGGCGGACTTTTTAAAAACAACAAAATGATAGCTCTAAAAATAGTTTATATAGCAAATATTATTGTGGCAGGTTGGATAAGTATTACATCGGTTTTTAACCCAAATAAATCCGTAACTACGGTTTTTCAAAACGCTTACCAACCAACAGAAGTAATTAGACTTGTAGGTTGTTTGTGGTTGGCAATAGCCATTTTATCAATTTTAGGGCTTTGGCGACCCATTTCATTTTCGCCAATTCTTTTGGTACAACTTATTTATAAAGGAACTTGGCTTTTGGTTGTTGCAATGCCTGCAATAAAAAACAAGCAACCATATCCGACAGGAATGGCATTGTTTTTTTTAATTTGGGTGTTGGTTTTACCTTTTGTTATTCCGTGGTCAGAATGGACAAAATAACAAGACCGAAAAAGCCCTTATACCAACTCAAACTCCAACAAAAAAGCCTTGACAGTCGGCACATCACAAAACATCAGCAGGTCTAAGACAGACAGCCAAGGCATAAATTGATTTTTAAATTGTTGATAATGAACGGGTTTTGATTTAATAAAGTTGAGCTTAATGTTTGATTGTTCAAAAAATGACCTGTCGTAAAGTTCCATGCCTCCAATTGGATTGATATAATGCTGGGCTTGCTCTTGTTGGCAAATATCCAAAAT
>JAYVJH010000437.1:0-2921 GCA_043769455.1 Runella sp.
ACACGTTTATCAAAATTTGCTGGCTGTGCCGCTGCTTCCATTGTTTTACAATACCGACATTGAAGTCTGTAAGTCTGTACTCAAAGCCTGCTACAAGGCTGGTGTTCGTAGTTTTGAGATGACCAATAGAGGCGATTTTGCACATGAAGTATTTGCCGAATTGGTCAGAGTGTCGGCCAAAGAATACCCTGAAATGGTATTGGGAGCGGGGACGGTTATGGACACAGGCACGGCAGCCTTGTATATTCAGTTAGGGGCTGATTTTATTGTTAGCCCTAACTTTAATCCCGAAATAGCCAAAGTCTGTAACCGTCGCAAGATAGCCTATATGCCAGGCTGCGCCACACTTACTGAGGTGTCGAACGCCGAAGAGTGGGGCGTAGAAATTGTTAAATTATTCCCTGGCGATGGTCTAAGCCCCAAATTTGTGAAAGGGCTAAAAGGGCCAATGCCATGGTCGAAGGTACTCATCACGGGGGGCGTTGAGCCTACACAAGAGAGCTTGGTGGCATGGTTTGGTGCAGGGGCAGATGCCGTAGGTATAGGGTCGAGTTTATTGACAAAAGAAATACTTAGTAACAATGACTGGACTGCTCTGGAAGACAGAGTGGCCGGGGCAATACAAATAATTAACTCTTTGAAGTTAGTTAAGTAGTGAAAAACGAAAAACGTTGTAATTATTTAAGAATCACATATTTAAAACAAATAAAAACCTTGTTTATTCATATGCAAATATGCTTTGAAACATTACGGAACTATTACACAGAGATTCACTGAGAAAAAGGGAGACACACAGAGAAGAATCACTAAAAGGCTCTGTGTATCTCCCTTAAAACTTTGTGTATCTCTGTGCAACAAAAAACACATTCAATTTTATGAAATTACTAAATACTTGGCTAAATCTGGCGGCAATTTGGCCAGAATTGATAACTGATAACTGATAACTGTTCATTGATAACTGACAAAGACATACAAATCTATGCCGAAGCACATACGTCGGCTGAGAGTGAGTTGTTACAAAAACTCAATCGGCAAACGCACGTCCAAACGTTACAACCCCGTATGCTGTCTGGGCATTTGCAGGGGCAGTTTTTGATTATGATTTCTCGAATGTTACGCCCCGACCGTATCTTAGAAATTGGTACATTCACGGGCTATTCGGCTTTGTGCTTGGCCGAAGGGCTAACCGAAACAGGCCGCTTGACAACGATTGAAGTAAATGAAGAAAGGGAGACATTTACCCGTAGTTTTTTGGAGCAATCGCCACGAAGCTCGCAGATAGATTTTATAATTGGCGATGCTGCCGAGATTATTCCCAACTTGAACGACACCTTTGATTTGGTTTTTATTGATGCCGACAAACTGCGATGCTCGCTTTATTATGACTTAGTTTTTAATAAAACACGCATCGGCGGCGTTATCATAACCGACAATGTGCTGTGGGACGGCAAAGTGGTTGATAATTCTAAAAAACCAAACAAAGATACCCAGGCTTTACTTGACTTTAATAGCAAAATTCAGAACGACCCACGAGTGAGCAACGTACTGCTACCACTCAGAGACGGGCTGATGATGGTAACAAAAAATGTAGATTAAAATTTATTGCAATGAAAAAAACAACACTAACCCTCTCATTATTATTTTGTTCTGTCATAGTTTTTGGTCAAAATCCACCCACCGTACCTCGTAGTGTTGGCTTCGCTGGTATGACTGTTCAGTTTGACGATGAAGCCAGAGCCATTGTCCAAGACGACATCAATGCGTTGATGATCAACAAAAAATATTGGGAAGCCAAACTTGACCGCTGCCTGATGTATTTGCCCATTATCGAAACTATTATGATTGATGAAGACCTAACGACCGATTTTAAGTTTTTGGCCGTTCAAGAAAGCTCGCTCCAGCCCGATGCCACCTCGGCCTCCAATGCGGTAGGGTTTTGGCAGTTCAAGCAAGAAACCGCTACCGATTACGGCCTACGGATTGACGACCAGATAGACGAGCGCAAAAACATCAATGCCTCAACGCACGCTGCGGCTCAATATCTCAAAAAAAATAACTTACAATTTAATAACTGGGTGGCGACCTTATATTCGTATTATTTGGGTGCGGGGGCTATTGCCAAACTGATTCCCGTAGATTGGTCATATTCAAAAGAAATTAAACTAACGAGTACTACCGACCGATATATTTTACGATTTTTTGCTCATAAGATAGCCCTCGAAGCAGGCTTAAACCGTTATACATCACCCAAACCCATTGTTTTATTAGAATATACCAAAGGGGGCGGTCGTACTTTTGGAAGTATTGCCAAAGAATTAGATATTGATGAGACTTCACTACGGGCTTTTAATAAATGGAACACTGGCAATGACATTCCCAATGACAAATCTTATACACTTGTTGTGCCTGTAACTGGATTTGAGGCACAAAACGTAAAAGCCAAAATTGGTACAGACGGTGGCAGTGGCAGCCGTAGAGATGATTTTACACAGAGTGATATAGGTTTTCCGGCCCTCAGACGTAGCCAAGCAGGCGACGGCATAGGTGCAATGTTGTATGAAATCAATAACTTGCCAGGTATAATGGCCGCTAACGGCGACGATGCCTCTTCGCTGGCTCGTAAAGCTAAAATGAGTTTTGGTAGTTTTTTGAGATACAACGATATGTCTGAAACTGACCCCATTGAAGCTGGACAGGTATATTATTTAGAGAAAAAAGCCACAAAAGCAGTAGTTCCTTTTCATACAGTGAGAGATGGCGAAACGCTCTGGCAAATATCGCAAATTTATGGTATCAGGCTCAGAAGGCTCGTTCGCAATAACCGAATAGACAACCGCAACCAAAGACTACAAACAGGAAGAATATTGTGGCTAATGGCAAAACGCCCCCGAGACAAACCCATTGAGGTAGTCGAAGGTACG
>JAYVJH010000438.1:0-11189 GCA_043769455.1 Runella sp.
TAGTAAAGACAAGGAGGAAGTTCGCTTCTTCTTTGTCTTTCAATTAAATGTTCTGTGATAACCTCGTTAGTTGCATTTATTACTTGAATCTAAGAATTAAATAAATGTGAAATACGAATATTTGCAATTAACTACGGTAAGGTTGTGATTTACTTTTTTCGATAAAAATTATAGATAGCCGTTAGCTGAAAAGTACGGTTGTACATCGTTTGGTTGGGTATTGGCGATATGTCCGTAAGGCCATAAATATACCTAAAATTGACACTAAAATCTTCGGCAAAGTCCAGCAAATCGATTTGTGCGCCGACCATCAGGCTACTTTCGTTGGGTTTGTTTGTGCCATATGAAGCCGGCCCGTTTAGGCTTCGCCCATACTCTGCACCTACCTCGAGCGTTAGCCCTTCGGTCAGGATATAACCCACCACTGGCTGAACGCTAAGATAGTTGAAGTTGTGCTTAATTGCGGCCGTTTCACCGCTAAACGTGCCACCTTTTACGTTGTAGTGTATTTCTGGCTGGAATATAAAACGGTCTTTGCGTACTCTATAAAAAACCCGCATATTGGGGTGTGTCTGAAATTTAAGAGCATAAATAAAATTGGGCGACAACACCGTCCGAGCCGAGCCAACGCCTACACCGATTCCAAAATGAGGTTTTAGATAAATCGTTTGGGCTTGGACAGTGAGCGATGCAACCACGAATAGTACAAGAATTGAGAGTTTAAAACGCATTGTTTTTTGTTTTTGTATTTAAGATTCAACGTACAAAGTTACCAAATATTTTCATGCCTTTGTTTTTTGTCGCACAATCGCCGTGCCAATACCACAGTTGAGGCAGCGTTTGTGGGTACAAAAATTATTATAAAGCTCAATCGTTGCCTGCGAGTCTGCTGCTGTTTTGACTTGCAAACCCAGCGATTGCCATTGGTCGGTAATGTTATTGTGTTCGGCTGGTAGGTTTTCCAATAAATCTAGGGCTTTGTCCAACATATCGCGGTTGTCTCGGTGCTGCGAATAGGCCACCAATAGCGGCACGACTGTGTTGATAACAATGTTTTCGATAGACGACCGCCCCAGCATTGGTACTTGGCCAGCCGCAGCTTTACCAAACTGATAATGCCCTTGCCAATATATTGATTGCTTGATTTTGAGCGATTTAATCAACAGTTTGGGACTTTGGATATTGACAAAAAGCGAAAACAAACTTGGGTGATGCTGCACCAGAGCCGCCAACTGCGCCAGCCGAACGGTCGGAAAATTAGCAGGTCGCAGCCGCATATATTTCCATTCGTGAGCGGCCAACTGATTGGTTTTGAGGCCGTATTTTGAGTCCAAAAAAGCGTATTCTCGCCTCAGTATGTTTGTGTATTCGTCGTCGGTTTCGACTTGCTCCAACAGCCCACTTTGCCCAAACAGAGCCGCCTCAATTTGCGTGCTATTGTTTCGGTGTTTTTGTAAAATTTTTAGAGGCAAATTTTGAGCCAACCGTAGCATGGGTTCAGCGTTGATTTTAAAACCAAAATTATTGGCCAACAACTGATACGCCGTTTCTTCCCAGTCGTTGTTGTTTCGAGCCAGCAGTTCATGTACTATTTCGGCCTTGCGTTCGAGGCGTTGCATCAGCGCACGGTCGAGCATTGACAGTTTATGAATAGCCGGCACGTTGTCAAACTGGCTTTGGCATACTATCGTTTTGGGGCTTTCTATTAAGTTTTCAAATTGGGCAAACAACACACTGTCCGTCAGTGGTTTAAGTTCTAATGTCGGCAAAATAGAGCCATCTGGGCGAGCAATCGGCTGGTCGTTTTGCCACACCACGTGCAGTATCACGCTGTCGTAAGCACGGTTGTGAGTATGTTGGTGCAGGTGCCAGTCGGAGGCTTTGATGTGCATTTCGACATTGCCAGCCCACTCCACGCCCCCAACCAACAACCGAGCCTGACTAAAATCTGGACCTGCATCGTGATTTTGGCGGCCTATGGCCAGTACCTGTATGGCTTCGTTGGTAGTAGTTTTTAGGTCTGTTTTGTCAAATTGCTGAAACTGCCACAAAAAATACAAAAAGTCTTCGGTCATGGCTTAATTAGTAAATAGTGAAAAACGAACAACTACTTAATTTCTTCATAATCAACGTATTCGCCACCTCTAAACCGTGAATCATCGGCGTTGTTTTGTTTTGTTTCCACCTTAATGTTGCCCTCTTTTGTTTGAGACTTGGCCGCGCGTTTTTGCTCTTTCACAAAGTGCCTACCTACCAAGACATAAAACAAAAACCTACGAAAGGGAGGAACAAAGGCCGTCAATAAGCCGATGATTAAGACGATGTTAAATATTAGTTTCATTTTTGAAAATTTTGGCTCGCAGGTTTTGCGAAATTACACAGAAAAGTCTGAGGTTTATTTTTTGTCTTTATCGACCCACATCAAAAAAGCAGGTAGTAGCACCAAGTTTGACAACATTCCCATCAACAACGTTATCGAAACCAAAATTCCCAACGACACCGTTCCCTTAAAAGTTGAGGCCGTAAAAATAGCAAAACCTGCAAACAAAATAATGGCAGTATAAAACATACTTATTCCCGTGAGCCTGATGGTGTTTGAAATGGCTTGTGTTATTGAAACGCCTATTTTTCGAGATTCTTCTTTAAATTTTGTCAAAAAATAAATCGTACCGTCGGACGATAACCCAAAAGCAATACTAAAAATAAGTGTCGTTGAGGGTTTGAGCCTGATGTCAAAAAAACCCATTAGCCCAGCCGTAATGAGCAGCGGCACAAGGCTTGGCACAACGGCTATCAATATCATGCGCCAGTTGCCAAACAAGACAACCATAATGACCGAAATCAAGACAATGGCCAGTAGCGTACTTTCTACCAAATTGGCCAGCAAATAGTCATTTCCTTTCGTAAAAATCACAGAATTGCCCGTTATCCGAGCATCGTAGCGGTCGTCTTTGTCAGCCCATTGGCCTGTACTTTGGTCGTAGTTAAAGATACTGTCTATTTTGGGTTGTAGTTTATTGTAGAGTTCGTCAATGCGTTTTGTGCCTAAGTCGGCTATCTGAAAACTAACTCTGGTATGGCGGCGAGTACTATCTACAAAACTCTTAAAACGGTTTTCGTTGCCCTTCACGCTCCCTGCATAGTCGGCGAGTTTATTGAGTTCGAGTGCGCCTGGTAGTACATAATATTTTGGGTCGCCACCTCGGTAGGCTTGATAGGTAAATTTGAGTGCTTCGACCAACGACAGCGGCTTGGTAAACTCTGGATATTTGGCAAACTCTTTTTGTAGAACTCTAATTTTGGTCAATGTCTGCGGATTGAGTACTCGACCTGGCCGGCCTGTATCGATGGCAACCTCAAAGGGCAAAACACCTTTAAAATTGGCCTCAAAAAAACGCATATTGGTATAAATCGGGTGGTCGGTGGGTAGGTCATCGATGACATAGCCCACAGCTTCGATTTTGCTGATACCATAAACCGAAATCAATACCAATGCCGCTACCGAGCCATAAATTACGGAGCGGCGGGTTTGTACTAATTGCTCGATAAATATCAAAAATCTGGTAACAGTTTTGTTGTCCAATCGGTTGGTATGTTTGGTTTTGGGGGCGGGCAAATAACTATAAATGACGGTAATCAAAACTAAACAAATGGCGTAGGTACTCATCACACTCAGTGCGGCTACCATTCCAAACTCTACCAGCATGATGCTTCCTGTAAAATAAAACACTCCAAAACCGATTGAGGTCGTAACGTTGGCCCAGAAGGTTGTTTCGCCAATTTTTTCGGCGGCTGTAGCCAATGCTTGCATTTTGTCGCCCGTTCGGGCATATTCTTCGTGGTATTTGTTGGTCAAAAATATGGCATTTGGTACGCCAATGACTACAATTAACGAAGGAATAAGACTGACTAATATTGAAATTTTGTAGCCTAATATTGTAATAATACCCACACTCCACACTACTCCAATCAGCACGACAGCCAACGAAATAAGGGCGGTGGTGATTGACCTAAAAAAAAGCAACAAAATAAGCCCCGTAACGATGGCGGCCAAAACTGTAAATAATATCACTTCACGGCTGACCTGCTCGGTATATTCTGTTCTAATAAGCGGCAAGCCCGACAAATAAACCTCTAACTGGGTGGCTTCGCCAAAGGCCAATGCTTTGCGCTTGATTTCGTTGGCTATCGCTATGCGGCCTGTGTTGTTGAGTTTCGACTGGTCGAAGGTAACAAACATGACGTGGCTCTGGCCGTCGTCGCTACTGATGACCCCTTTAAAAAACGGAAGTCTCGACAGTTGTACCTGAACACTATCGGTTTCGGCCTGAGTACTTGGCTTTTGGCTGACAAGAGGTTTGAAATCAAATTTTTTCAGACTATCGTTCCGAACAATAGTAAAAGCGTTTGCGTTAGAAAGAACTTCTTTGACACCATCAATTTTTCTAATTTCTTGGTTCAAATCGTACCATTCATTAAAGACATCGAGCCTAAACATACGGTCGGTCTTGATTGCGATAAACATCACATTGCCATCTTCGCCATAGCGAGCCTTAAACGATTCGTAGAGTTGGTAGTTGGGGTCGGAAACGGGCAATATTTTGACCAATGCGTAAGACATTTGTACTTTGGAGGCTTGGTAGCCCATCAGTCCAGTCAATGCCAAAACAATACTTAATAGAGTGAGCCTATTGCCCAAAATAAACTTAGAAATCTTTTGCCAGAACATTGATAAAAACGTAAGAGATTAGTCAAACACAAACTTACAACTTTTTATCATTCGTTGATTACTTTTACCTCCACTCGGCGGTTCTTCTTTTTGTTTTCTTCGTTGTCGTTGGGTGCAATGGGGTATTTGCCACCTACGCCACGCCAGTCTATTTGGCTTTCGGGCACTCCGTGGGTGAGTAAGTAGCTTTTGGTTACTTTGGCTCTAAATTCCGACAGTGCTATGTTGAGTAAGCCGTCTCCTACGTTGTCGGTATGGCCAATTACTCTCACTTTTTGGGTTGGATTTTGGCGAAGCCACACAGCAATTTTGTCCAATTCACCGATAGCCTCGGGGCGAAGTTCATAGTTGCTTTGTTCAAAATAAACCACGTATTCATTAGACGAAAGCGTTAGAGGCGTAGTCGAAATTGGTTTTGAAGGCTCTGGTGCTACTTCTTTGGCTTTGGGAGACTCGGACTTAGCCAAAACTACTGGTTTGGGTGGAATTTCTGGTGGGGGCGGAGATTTGGGAGTGAGTATAAAATAATTGAAACCCGTCTTGATGCTGACCGTTTCGAGGGTTGTTACTTGTCTTTTTTCATTCAAAATACACAACTCATACGTTTCACCAGCCGATACCATACCATAAAAACGATTGCCGCCACCGATGGCTTTCAAGTCTGTCCAGCCAGTTTGAGCGGACGTTTTGACAATAATCCGATAAGGCGTTTTGGGTTCGGTAAGTGTTACCGACAGTATAGTCAGTTCTCGGCTTAGTTTGATTTCATAGAGCCGAGCTTGGCCGTCCAACTGGTCCACAATCAGATTGCCATTATAGCTTTGGTAGCCCTCAGCCGAGGCTTCGAGTGCTACGATGTCTTTGTTGATAAAACTTATGTCGAATGTCTGCTGAGTGAGGTTTGTACTAAAACATTCTTTTTTGCCGTTTTTGGTATAAAACAAACAAATCTTCCCAGCCACTGGGCTGTCATCGATGGCATCTGAGATTCTGAATTTTCGTGTTGTAGCTTGGGTATTAGTTTTGGACGTATCTTTTAGTACAAAATCTTTTTGTTCGGCCTGCGAGTAAGGGCGGTCGTTTACTTGTTTGTCGAGTGGTATCAGCGGCCACGACACCACAAACTCTGTACCGTCTGACACACTCTGATTGTAGTTGATAGGCACAACCAAAGTACGGTAGCCTCGTTTTTCGACCAACAACACTGCCGTTCCGCATGGTATCGCTACCGCATATCGGCCTGTGGCATCGCTCTGGCCAATGGCTATGCGCTTTGTGCCTTCTTTGATGAATACTTTGGCCTCAGAAACGGGCTGTTTGGTAGTAAAATCGGTAACAAACCCACGTAGTTGCAGGCATTGAGCTTCGGCACAATGAGCGACAGTAATTAGCAGAAAAATATACAGATACTTGGTTTTCAAATTTATTTCAAATATTTAGAAATCAACGCTTTGAACTCTTTATTTCTTCTAAATTCTTTTTTTAGAGCGTCCAAAAATTTATCTTTTTTGACAACCTCAGCCGACAGTTGCCCCGTTTGAAAAGCCGCCGTAAACCAAGTCAAGGCTTCGGTTTCGTTATTTTGTTCTAAAAACGTGCAAGCCATGCCATAATTGCCCCAACCCTTAAAACTATCGTCATCGATACATTTTTTAAAATAAGACATGGCTTTTTCGGACTCATTGGTGAGCGTACACAAACGGCCTAACATCAGATAAGTACTGGCCGTTTCTAAGGTTTCGTTGGCTCTTCGGGCTTGGTCTATGTCTTTGAGAGCTTCGGCATATTGGCCTGTTTCATAGCGGCATCGCCCACGGCCCAATAGTGCTTGTGGAGTGAGTGTTTTTTGTTTGTCGTTTTGTATTGCTCGGTTATAGTCGGTTATGGCATCGGCAAATTTACCTTTTTTTTCTAATGCTCCTGCTTTTGCCAAAAACTGATGGGCTTTGGCAGGGTCGAGATCAATGGCTTTTTGGTAGTCGTCAATGGCCTTATCGAGTTTGTTGAGTGTTTCCCATGTCAGTCCTCTGTTGTAGTAAGCATCGCCATATTTTTCGCTTATTTTCAGAGCCGCCGTATAGTCTTCGATGGCCGGTTGGTATTCTTCTGTTTGATATTCGCAAAGCCCCAAAAAATAATAGGCTTCTGTAAAAAACAGGCTACTATACTTTTTTTCAATTCGTTTTTGGGCATTTTTGATAGCACGCAACGGTGCAATGGCATCTTGGTATTTTTCGAGTTCAATCAACGCCCGAGCTTCATTTAGCAGTCCATCGTAAGCATCGGCGTTGAGGTCGTAAGTTTGGCGAAAGTCAGCAGCAGCGTTTTCATAATCGCCTGATTTATAATACGACCAACCTCTTCGATACACATAGTCTGAGTTGTCGGGTTCTAACTTTATTGCTCCGCTGTATGCTTTTATGGCTTCGTCATATTTTTTGAGTTGGTCAAAAACTTCGCCTTTGCCGAGCCACGCTACACTCATTTTAGGGTCGATATAAAGTGCATTCGTAAAAGCAACCGCCGCTCCTTTGTAATTTTCATCGTTAGCCCCTTTTTTTCCCAATCTATACAAACCAACGGCCACAGAGTCTATCTGGCCTGAGTCAAAGTCGTTAAGACCCAATGTTTTAGATGTTACAAAGTCGGCACCCGCCTCTGGAATTTTTTTTAGCAACACATAAGTTTGTCCTCGCTGGTAGTAGGCGTTTGGGTCATCGGTGCGGCGCATGGCAGCGTCCGAAAAATCTGACAATGCTTGTGGTAGCTTATTGTTCTGAAAATTTAGTAAGCCCCTTTGATAAAAATACCTGGCGTTTTTATTGTCAAATTCTATGGCCTTGCCGTAGTCGTCAAAAGCCGCCGAAAGACTATTTGATATTCGCAGTGCAGCCCGCTCCGAATATACCTCGGCGTTTTGTTTGTCCATATTCAAAATACTGGTATAGTCGGCTACGGCTTTGGGGCTATTGTTAAGTTTTTTATACAACTCTGCCCGTGTCAATAATGCTGGAATATTGGCAAAGTCAAGTTCTATGGCCTTGTTGAGGTCTTTGAGTGAGCGGTCGGTATCGTTGAGCCTCAAATAACATTTGCCTCGCCCCAAATACCAGTCTGAGTTGTCGCTTTCTTTTTTGATTATTTTATCATAATCTTTCACCAATTCTTTGTACCGATTAGCCGCAAATTTTTCATCAAGTTCTGTTTTTGTTCTGTCCTTAATCGACAGGCTTTTTATCAAGTTGGCTACTACGGTAGAGTCAGGTTTTTTGTCTAATATTTTTCTATACCAATCTATGGCCTCTGGGTAGTTGCGGCGTTTGCGGGCAGTTTCGGCTTTGATACTAAACTCTCTGATAATGTCATCGTCAGACTTTAAGGATTCAGTCAAGGCTCGTTTTACTTTTGAAATCTGAACCAACGCCAAATAGTCGCCCAGCGGATTGATTTTATCGGCTTTGGTAAAGAGTTCCAGCGCATCTTCGTAGTTTTTGTCGGCAAATGCCTTTCGGCCATCGGCCATGAGTTTGTTATATTGGCCAATGGCAGCGTTGGCATCGGCTCGTTCTTTGGACACTTCGCTGCTTTCTTCGGTAGTTATTTCGGCGGCGGCAGGCTCATCTGTACTAACGGCCAAGTCATTGAGTTTGGCATTGAGGGAATCATTGGCCGAAAAAAAAGCAATTCTCGATATGCTTACTATCCATTTTTTGCCGTTTTTGGTAGCCCGTACCTCAGCCACCCGCCGAGTAGGTATATATGGTTTGTCAGATTGCGAATATTTGCCTTTGAAGGTTGATGTAAAAAAGACTTTGGCATAAATAAAATCTGTTTTTTTGACATTAGAAACCGAAAATCCAGAAAACTGAATGGTATTTTGTGTACCTTTTGAATAAAATAAATCAAGATTAGTCAAATACTTTTCAATCCTCAAATCCATCACCATCGTTGCCGAGTTATGGTCTGGTTGAATGTCGTCTTCGACAATCACTTCGGGACTATTAAAAAGTGGATTTTTGGCTGCCGTAAAACTTTCGGTAATCATAAACTTACGCTCGGCTTCGCCCAAATCTTCTTGGGTGAGTACGTTCATCAAGTCCACAAGTCCTTTTTCGACTTTGCGTTGAGCCAATAGTTTAATCTCTTCGCTGTCTCGTCGAGAGATAGTTTCTTGGCTGTACGCCACATTGATAAACAAGCAAAAGATAAGGGTTGGATTTTTGAACATATTAGAATGATAGTTTTTGAATTGGCCTTGAAAATTAAGACATAATCAAAAATCAACCTAAAAAATACTACAAAACTTATTGAGTGGTCGTTATTGCTCTGTTTTTTGACTATTAGTACTTCACAAAATCAACTTACCGCACCACCAGCACTTTTTTACTAAACCACCTTTGGTCTTCGCCTGCTTGAGTTGTTTGTAAACCGAAAATATAAGAGCCGCTGGGCAGACTTCCCAAATCTAACTTTTCGTCCAACGGCCCTTGACGGTTTTTATAGATTTTTCGCAACGGCGAACTGGTCTGTAACACACGCCCAGCCAAATCGCTCAACGATACCGATAAATCTGTGGCCACTGTACCCAACCTAAACCGCAACTCACCATCAGTAGGTAGGGTTGGGAGATAGCACTAAGTCGCTAAGGAAGTCTTCGCTTTGAGCGGTCCGTCGCACGGCGAAGACTTCCTTGACCTCCAAGCTATCGTCCGAGTTGTTGGTGAAAACACCAACAAAGGCGTAACACCTAACTGCAGGGGAGTATTCTATCGTCCATTTTGTCATTCCGAAGTATGAGGAATCTGTGAGCAAACAAGCTATCGTCCGAGTTGTTGGTGAAAACACCAACAAAGGCGCAAGCTGTTAGGTGGAAACACCTGACAGAACGGGTATGAAGATTTATGGATTCACAAGGTTATCAAAAATCTGGCATTGGCCTAAAAAAGATAAGGCCACCCGTTCGTGCGAGTGGCCTTATACTGACTATTCCTAAACCCTTAACCTTTTCTACATGAAAAAACTAATTTTACTTCTAAAACTAATCTTCACAACTTTAAGACTGCTGGCTGTGAACAAAGTAACATTTTTATAAAAAATATTTTTTGTAGCTTTCATCTTAAAGTTCAATTTTCTCTTGCGATTAACTGATGCACAAATCTCATACTTATTTTATTATTATCCAAATTTATATTTGATTACTAAATCTACTGATAACATTTTTTATTTTGAAATTTTGAAATATTAACACAATTAGTGTAAAAAATAACATAATCAACAAAATAATAATTGGCAAATGGTGATTTTTGTTGGGTGAAATATTTTTTAATTTATTTTAATTTATTAAAATATTATTAAAAAAGTACAATTATTGATTAGAATTATTCATTGCCTTGTCGATACCCAAAGTACAAAAATCGGTTATTATTTTGCAAGCCCTATCCAAATCTGTAACGATACCAGCCATTTCGTTGTCAGAAAAATTACTCAAAACATATTCAACCTGCCGCCCTCTCGGAAAATCGCTACCTACACCAAACCTCAGGCGGGCATATTCGGACGTACCCAGTATTTCTTCAATGTTTCTTAGTCCGTTATGGCCACCATGCGAGCCTTTGGGTTTAAGACGCAAAATACCATAGTCAAGTTGTAGCTCATCGGCCAAAACCAGTACATTTTCTTTTTCAATCTTCAATCCGTCCATATAAAAACGCAATGCTTTTCCGCTTAGGTTCATGTATGTTGTGGGCTTTATGACGTAAATATGATTCCCTCTGATTTTAAACTCAGTCGTATAAGCCAGTTTATTCATCGTAAACTTAGCCTCGTTGTTGGCTGCCAGTCGGTCGGCAATCATAAAGCCGATGTTATGGCGAGTAAAAAGGTATTCGGGGCCGATGTTTCCAAGGCCAACGATAAGGTATTTCATAAATGTACTGCTATTTATTTCCAAACAAAACTAACTACTTGCTCAATGTCGGGGTGTAGGCTTAGTGCTACAGGGCAAGTGTGTGCAGCACGAACGAGTTTGACTTTTTGGTTTTCGTCCAATTCTCTGTCAGTCAATAAATTAAGTGTTATTTCTATTTTGGCAATACGCCGAGGAGAGTCTGCCGACATGACTTTGGTAATGTCCATTTCAGAGCCTTTGAGTTCGATTCCGTCTCTGACAGCGGCCATACCCATTATTGTCATCATACAGCTACCGAGTGCAGTAGCGACCAAGTCGGTAGGCGAAAATGCCTCTCCCTTGCCGTTATTGTCGGTCGGGGCATCGGTCAGAATCGTCGTGCCAGACTGCAAATGAGTGGCTTCAGTGCGTAAATCGCCTTGGTAGATAGTATGTGCGGTTGGCATATAATAAAATGGTGTTTGTAGTGAATGATAATTGAATATGGCGGCAGTTGGCTACTCACCAATTTTATCTTGAACCATATATCTTTAAAAATAGTTTGTTTATTGT
>JAYVJH010000439.1:0-2027 GCA_043769455.1 Runella sp.
CGTCCCAGTGTTATCAGCACTACACCGCCCAAAATTACGGCAGAGGCTATGACACTGCGGCTACTGAGTTTTTCGTCAATAAGTAGCCACCCCAAAAAAATAGCTACCACGGGATTGACATAAGCGTAGGTACTCACCAACGATGGTGCAGCGTTATTGACCAACCAAGTATAGGCCGAATAACCAACAAAAGAGCCAATAAAAATGATGTATGCCAGAGCCAAAGTTGAATTTGTGGTCATATTTGAGATTTTGGTAGCTGCATTGGGTTCTAACAAAAAGCTCATGACCATGGCAAACAAACCTCCTGCAAGCATCTGAATAGCAGTTGATTGTATTTGTGGGGGTAATGGTAAATATGGTGAGAGTAACGAGCCATAAGCCCAAAAAATAGAGCCAACGAATATCAAGATTATTGAAAAAATACTAACCTCGCCTACACCTGCGGCTGCAAAAGGATTGAGCAAAATAAACATTCCGACCAAACCAAGTAACATTCCGATGACGGTCAGCATATTGGGTTTTGATTTACTAAAAAACCAATAGTCGAGCAACACAGTCCAGGCTGGTAGGCCAGCCACCAGCAATGCTACCAAGCCTGTGGGCATATATTGCAGCATATAAGCCACAGCACTGTTGCCAACACCAACCAAACAAAGCCCAACAGTAGCGGCCGCTTTCCATTGTGGCCATTTGGGTATAGACTGGCCACGCAAGAGCGTAAAAATAAATAGAATGAGGCCGCCAATCAAAAATCTAAGGGCTGAGGCAAACATGGGGGGCAAGACTTCGAGAACGAAGTGAACACCCAGAAACGTAGAACCCCAAACGACATATACTAAGCCAAGATTGATAAAAATTGTAAGTTGCGAAGGTTTATTGGGCATAAATCAAAGACATTATTTTGTAGATTAGTAGTAGGAATATCAAGAACGCACAATTTGGCCATCAACTATTTTTTCTTTTACAATAAACAAAGGTCTGTCTTTCGATTGAAAAAAAATTCTTAAAATATATTCTCCCAAAATACCAAGTGCAATAAGCTGTACGCCACTAAAAAGAATAACCACAAAAAGCAGTGATGTAAAGCCCTCTATGACATCGGCATAAAATAGTTTTTTGATAACTACTATCGCAAAATAAGCGAGTGCGACACAAATAGAAACTGCGCCCATACGAGTCATAAATTTGATTGGAAACTCGCTAAAATTAAAAATACCGTTGTATGCCAAATTAAAAAGTTGCTTAAACGAATATTTTGACTCGCCTGCCATGCGCTCGCTACGCTCATACTCAAAGCCAATTTGTTTGAAACCTATCCATGTTCGCATACCACGCAGGTAACGGCTTTCTTCGGGCATTTTGTTCATCACATCGGCCACACGTCGGCTTATGAGTGCAAAATCACCACTATCGAGCGGCATATCGATGTATGAAATGGATTTGAGAAGACGATAAAACAAAAAGTAGGCTGTGCGCTTGATGATATTTTCTTTTCTTTTTCTACGAACGGCATACACCACGTCGTAGCCATCTTGGTATAGCTTATAAAAATCGGTCAGTAGCTCAGGCGGATCTTGCAAGTCGCCATCAATAACCATGAGGGCTTCTGTACCTCGAGCGGCGGCTATGCCTGCTGTGAGAGCAAGTGGGTGGCCATGGTTACGAGACAAAAACACACAGTGATAGCGTGTATCGGTTAGGGCTATTTGTTGCATTTGAGTTGCGGTATTGTCTCGGCTACCGTCATCAATCAATACGATTTCGATAGACAGATTCGAGGAATCCATGAGGGCGTTGAGCCGTTTGACTAAATGCGGCAAAGACTCAGACTCGTTGTAGAGCGGTGCTACGATTGATATTTGGGGGATATTTGGCATTCTTGATGGGCTTAAATTCTGCAAAACAATGTTGAGTTTGTATCAAATTAGTGATACTCACTTTTCGCCTACTATCAAAAATTGTTTGCCAAGTACCCACCAAACGAAAGGCATAGACAGGTACATTTTTACAAGAAATGGGTGAAC
>JAYVJH010000440.1:0-3146 GCA_043769455.1 Runella sp.
GAGGGGCAATTTAGAAACGGCCAACGCAATGGCCGAGGCGTGCAATATTATCCAGACGGCAGTATGCGCTACAATGGCGACTTCAAAAACGACATCAGAGACGGCTACGGTGCCTATTATTTTTCAAATGGCGACAAAATCGTGGGTATCTTTGCCGACAACAAGCCCAACGGCAAAGCTACTTACTACTACACCGATGGCGACCATTTTGTAGGCATCTATCAAGACGGCAAGCGCAACGGTGCAGGCAACTATTATTACAGAGACGGTCGCAGAGAGGTTGGTTTTTATGAGGCCGACCAAAAAGTGCGGTAGTGCGACTATTTTTTTATAATTTTACAGAAAACGATACAGAAAATGGCTTACTCAGATTTTACCTTTACAAAATTACAATCCAAATTTGGTGTTGAGCAAGAAAGCACTCACTTGTTCAAAAGTATTGTAATCAAAAATCAAAAGCCGTCGAAACATCTTTTAGACGACATCAAAGAAGGCAAAGAAATGCCTATTTATTCTGAAAAAGCAAAATCAGAGGCTTTAATTTTTCCAATTATTCGTGAAGTAAAACGAAACAACGCCCATATAAGTATTTTTTCGGGTTACACTTTTAATGTCGATATTGATAATGAATTGAGCGGTGCGCCTGACTTCTTAATCTCGGCAAAGCCCAAAATAGTTGAGCCTCAGCGACCTATTTTTTGTCTTTTGGAAAGTAAAAACAAAACACCCGAAGAAGGATTCGCACAATGCGCCGCCGAGATGTACGCTGCCCAGTGTTTTAATAAACAAACCAATGAACAATTAGGCACTATTTACGGAGCAGTTACCAATGCTTTTGATTGGGTTTTTTTAAAATTGGAAGGTAACACAGTTTATATCGACCTTGACCGCTACTTTTTAAATGAATTACCCAAGCTATTGGGCATTTTACAATACATTGTAAACCAGAGTGTTGTAATTGCCGATTGATTTGTCAAAAATCAACCTCCAATCCAAGCATTTGTTGCAGGCTTAGTAGTGCTGGGTTCTTTTCGGCCATGGCACTAAACTTGGCTTGGGGGTTATACAAATTTACTTTTTGCTCTGTTACAACCACCGTAGCCTCGATTGTTATGTTTGAGTTTTGAAGTCGTTGCCTCAAAAAACCAAGCAAAGATGGCTTCATGTCTCCCAAAATTGTTTCTTGAAACTGGTTATCTAAGGCTACTTCGATAGTTGTACCGTTGAGTTTTATGTCTTTATTCAACACTACCTGCTCTGTCATTGTGCCGCCGTTATGCTCACGGTCTATTCTAAAATCGTTCCATATTTTGGTTAAATCATCAAAACTAAACGACTTATTTTGAACAAATTGTGCGTTTACTGGCTCAGAAACAGCAGCAACTTCAGTCTTTTGATTTTGTGATAGTAAACTGGGCGTAGCCGACAGGTTAATAGTCGTTTTTAGCTTTCCCGTAGCTGGTGCCAATGGCATAACCGATACAGTGGTCGTGCTTGGGGCTGGCTCTTGGATTTGCTTTTGAGGGGGCGTTTCTATTTTTTCAGTTGGCTGCTCTACACTTGCAATTTCGGTGAGGACATTGCCCAAGTGTGCCAGTTTCATCAGGCATATTTCAATGTGTAGCCGTTGGTTTTTTGAGGTTTTATAATTTAACTCACAATGACTACCAATACTCAATCCCGACAGCAAAAAACTTATCGGCGACTGTGCCGCTTGGTCTAAATACCTATTTTTGGCTAATTCTGACACCTCCAACAACTGTACTGTTTGTGGGTCTTTGCTGACTAATAAATTTCTAAAATGTTCTAACAACCCAACCATGAACAAATGGCCATCGAAGCCTTTTTTTAGAATTTCGTCATAAACCAAAAACGTTTGTGAGAGATTGGTTTTGAGTAAATAGTCGGTAATTTTAAAATAATAATCGTAGTCTAAGATATGTAAATTTTCGACTACTTCTTTATAATTGAGGGTGTTATTGGTCGAAAAAGTAACGTTGAGGTCAAACATCGAGAGGGCATCACGCAGACCTCCATCGGCTTTTTGGGCAATCAGTTCCAGCGACTCACGGTCGGACGTAATGCCTTCTTTTTGGGCTATACTCGCCAGATGGTCGGCCATGTCAGCTACCTGGATTCTATTAAAGTCAAAAATCTGACAACGAGACAGAATCGTGGGCAAAATCTTGTGTTTTTCGGTAGTGGCCAATATAAAAATGGCGTAGCTGGGCGGCTCTTCCAGTGTTTTCAGGAAAGCATTGAAGGCCGCTGCCGATAGCATATGTACCTCGTCAATGATGTAGATTTTGTACTTGCCCGTTTGTGGCGGGTAGCGCACTTGGTCAATGAGGTTCCTGATGTCGTCCACCGAGTTGTTAGAAGCCGCATCGAGTTCATGGACATTAAAAGAAGCATTGTTCTGAAAAGCCACACACGACTCGCACTGGCCGCACGGCTCAACGTCTTCGCCGAGGTTGGTACAGTTGATGGTTTTGGCCAAAATACGAGCGGTAGTGGTTTTGCCCACACCCCGAGGACCACAAAACAAAAACGCCTGCGCCAAGTGCTTCGAGCGCACGGCGTTTTTGAGAGTAGTAGTAATATGCGACTGCCCAACGACTGTATCGAACGTAACGGGGCGGTATTTACGTGCTGAAACAACAAAATTATCTGCCATGCCGCAAGTTACTCATTTTTGATTTATCTATTTCTGTTGGCTGTCTATAAAATATTTCTTTGACCATGCCAAACATTATCCCTGATAAGTCCTCTTTAAACTCTTTGGTGTCAAAATACAATTTCATCAATTCTAAATTTCCATTACTGTAGTTAACGATTTCATTCCCCAAAATCGTTTCCAGCGTAATTTTTGCTGTTGAGGGCGTGTATTCGTAAGCATCTGAAATCTGCTTGTTTTGTGAGATATTATTTGCGATATTTTCAAGCATTGGTCTTACTTTATCAAAATCAGTAAAATTTCCTTTATAGCGGTCATTAAAAGTTTGTAAAATATTTGAAAGCCTGTCTATTTCTGCATCACTGTTTCCGCCTCGCATTTCGGTTGGTATTGGCTTTAAGTCCTGGCCTTGTTCCATTATAATATTGGTCGTGGCCTCCAGTTGCAAACGATAACTGTCCATATCTAT
>JAYVJH010000441.1:0-4353 GCA_043769455.1 Runella sp.
AAATCCATACACAACAAGCGAGAGTCTAAGAGCATGATATATTGTTTTTTGAAATTATCAGACAAAAAGCTGTTGGCAATCAGCGTTTTCATGTCGTCAGCTTTTTTTGTAAACTTCTGGTAAGTTCGTTCGGTAGTTTTTGAGTTTATACCCAATTTAATTGATAGTTCGTCAAAATCTGTGCGTTTGAGTTTATTTTTTTTACCGTTAATTGTCAGTGCCGACTCTTCGGTATCCTGTGGCAGTGCCAACTTAGTGCATAACAAATCGTAAGCAGGCGATAGCGCAACGTTACCATTGTTATATCTGACGAGTGAAAAATTTTTGAGGTGCATGTCGGCATTACCAGTCAAAAAACAAAAAATGACTAATTCAAACAATGCCAAAGCTTCTAACCCTCTGTTGGTAGTAAATTTTTCTATTATTTTACCTAATTTTTCAACCGACCCTCGGTATTTATGCTCTGTCAGTGATTCTGTTAATTGGCAAAAATCTTCTACGTGTATTTTTGTACTATCAACTCGGTCGAAGCGTTTGGTCAAATAAGCTAATTGCCCCGATTTCATTCTTATCAAAGTATGTTCTGCTGTTTTGATACCACATAAATTAGCCAATTTCATTGTTAAATCTTCGTTTTCGGGTAGCGACTCATATTCATCGGTAGGTGGTTTTAAAATAAAGTTACCCCAAAGCCCAACCACGGTCAAGCGGTTTGTACGAGTGTTTATCTTTTCTAAATTGAGCGATAATTTAGGTTGCACGCCTGTCAGGGCAATACCACGAGCTACAATACTACGAGCCATCGTTTGTAGATTTTCTTGGCTCAAATCAAGGTAAGGAGGGGCGGTTGAGCCAAATATTTTTTTACAACAAGGTCCATGAAAATCTAATAGTGTGTTGTCCAAAGGTTTATAACAATAAAGACATTTATTTTTCATTATTGATGATGATATTTTTGATACTAACCGCTCCAATACAGTCTTGACAAAGTGTTAATAACAAGCCCATTCTATCTCGTTGATTAATTTTCCAATTCAAAACAGCAATATCTAACAACCAGCCCTCTGGTATCAAGCCATCAAAAAAAGCAAACAAAACAACACTACAAAATGGCTCTACTTGTAGCGGCAATGTAAGACTAACGGGTAAAGCCTTTGGCAACAGTACATAATCTGGTTCATATACAAATCCATATCCGTCCTCGTCTTCAAAGACCGTTCCAGCCAATATGTCATTATAAAAAACTTGCCCTGCTCTGTTCATATTTTTATTTGTTTTCTGATTGGCCCCATCTCACAGCCAAATAAAGCCAAAACTTGGTTTATTTTATCGAGCCGTAATGTTGTTTTTCCTTGCTCTAATTCACGAATAAAGCGAAGCCCAACACCCGACTTTTCCATCAAATCAACCTGAGTCAATTTGAGTTCTTTGCGTTTGTTTTTCACAAAATCTGACAATGGTTTAGACTCTTTCATTCTGACTTACATTATTTTCAACAAAAATATACCTTTTCAGGTATATTTACAAATAAATTTATTTGTATTATACCCGAAAAGGTATTACAAAAATATTTGATTATTTTTACCCTTGGATATGGCTATTTTGTAACTTTGCCCAAAACATATTTTAATGCTCTCTCAACTCGAAGCCAACCGTTACAGCCGTCATTTATTGATTCCAGAATTTGGAATCGAAGGGCAGTTGCGGCTCAAAAATTCAAGTGTATTGGTCGTTGGTTGCGGTGGGTTGGGCAGTCCTGTGTTATTGTACTTGGCGGCAGCGGGTGTAGGTACGATTGGACTGATTGACAATGACTTAATAGACGACAGTAACCTACAACGTCAGGTATTGTTCGAGACAGCCTCGGTGGGTAAGCCCAAAGCCGAGGCTGCCGCCGAGCGGCTTCATGCACTCAATCCATACATCAATCTTGTGCCGCACAGGCTTTATCTTGATGCTTCAAACGCACTTACTATTTTTGAAAATTACGACTTGATTATTGACGGATCTGATAATTTTGAAACTCGGTATTTGGTCAATGATGCCTGTGTGTTGCTGGATAAGCCGTTTGTCTATGGTGCTATTCACCGTTTTGAGGGGCAGGTTGCGATTTTTAACTACAACAATGGCCCCAACTACCGAGATTTGTTTGCCACCCCTCCCCCACCCGAGCTTGCTCCCAATTGCGCTGAAGCAGGCGTGTTGGGAGTGTTGCCAGGCATTATCGGTTGTTTGCAAGCCAACGAAGCCATCAAACTATTGGCACAAATCGGCGAGCCACTCACAGGGCGGCTATTTGTGATTGATGCCCTGACGTTGATTTCTCGAATAATTAAAATACCCAAATCACCAGATTCACCTAAAATCACTGAACTAATTGACTATGAGGCATTTTGTAATGTATCTTCTCCCAAAAATGCCGTAGAAATATCAGTTCAAGAATTACAAAAATTGATTGAAACTAACGCCGACTTTCAGTTGATTGATGTCCGTGAGGCCAACGAATACGCAATCAGTAATTTGGGAGGCACGCTCATGCCGTTGTCTGAAATAGAAAATTATACGGCCAACATCGACCGCCACAAAACAGTAATCGTACACTGTCAGGCTGGTAGCCGCAGCCAAAAAGCGATAATGTATTTGACCGAAAGCCATAAATTTACGAATCTAAAAAACCTAACTGGTGGCTTGTTAGCTTATCAGAAAATGACCAGTGGATAAAAAAATATCTGTCGGTAATGTAATTTTAGATACAATTACTTATATTTGGTAGGTTTGTAAGTAAATGTGCTAATTTGCCAATATGCCGAACGGTTCGCCATAGCAATGCCAATCAAGTATTAAATATCAATGAGTTATCCGAATTTAAACAACGTTCTGGTTTATTCTGAATGTCTTATTGTTAATCAATTACAATATTTTTCGTTACTCGTTTTTCACTATTCATTACTCGTGTTTTCAGATGGACAAAATAAAATTAGTAGTAGCCGACGACCATAACTTATTTCGTAAAGGCATTATTAGCCTCTTGCAAACCGTTCCAGATTTTGATATATTGGGCGAGGCCGCCAACGGGCAAGAACTCTTAGATTTATTACAGACCATCAAGCCCGATATAGTGCTGATGGACTTGCAGATGCCTGTCATGGACGGTATTATGGCCACAGAACAGATACAGATATTGTTTCCAAAAGTCAAAATTATCATTGTATCGATGCACAACGAAGACCGTTTTATAATTCATCTATTAGAAAAAGGTGTAAACGGCTACTTGCTCAAAGACAGCGAGGGAGGCGAGGTCGAAAAAGCCATTAGGCGAGTAATAGTTGATGGTTATTATTACAGTGATTTTGTATCGAAAGCCCTTCACAGAAAAATACTAACCAAACTACCCAACAAACAACCCACTCTAAACAGTAAACTACAAATATCGACTCGTGAAATGGAGGTTTTACAGCTACTCTGCAAAGGACTGTCGACGGTAGAGATTGGCCAAAAACTATTTGTAAGCCCCCGAACCGTTGAAGGTCATCGGCTGCGATTATTAGAAAAAACAGGTGCAAAAAATACCGCTGGACTCGTGGCGTTTACATTTAAAAACGATATTTTAGACCAAATGTAACCCAATTTGTTATATTGCGTCTTATTATAAATCAATAACAAAACCAAACTATTAAAATCAAAATGAAAAAACTAATCGTACTCGCATTGGGCTTGCTGGTAGCCAATTTTAGCATAGCACAAACAGCATTGCCTGGCAAGCAAGAAATTGACAAAACACAGTTTGAGGGCTTGTATATTACTTCAAAAATAGAAGAAAAGTACCTGTCTAACTACTGGGAAAATTTCTTGAAACAATATGGAAAAGTAAGTTCATCACGTGGCGGTGTCTATAAGGTGGCCGGTGCGAGCATTTCTAATATTTCGACTGACCCAATTAACCTGTCAAGCAAAGTAAGTTCGTCGAGAGGTATCTCGCAGGTATTTGTTTACTTAGACTTAGGCAACGGCTCGTATGTAACACAAGGCTCAAAAGGCTATGCCGAAACAGAAGCAATGCTCAAAAAGTTTACCGAAGATGCACAGCTTTTGGACAACGCCCGCATGACAGAAGAAGTCATGAAAGACAGCGAAAAGGCATTTAACAAACTAACACGTAACGGCGAAGGTCTGAAAAAAGACATAGAAAAACTAAATAGAAAATTAGAAGAAACCAAAAAAGAATTGGAAGCCAACGACAAAGATTTGGCTACATCACAGACAGTATTGGAAACCGCAAAGAAAGCTTTTGACGAAGCAAAATCAAAACTACAGGCAAAAATTAGAAACTGACAGAGGGGAGTCTTCGCTTTG
>JAYVJH010000442.1:0-1658 GCA_043769455.1 Runella sp.
AAAGATGACTCGCATCAATATTTTTTCGATGCCAAAATAATCGGCCAAACCAGCAGCTACACCACCCAAACGCCCCTCTGACGGAATACGACTTAATTGCTTGTTATTCATGGTTTTGATAAATTTAAGTTGTTATTTTGTTTTTATTATTCTGTTTCATTATTTGTTGAACAAAGGTACTATGTTATGCAAGTTAGCAAAAATATTTTTGGGTAAACGGTAATTGTTGAAAATGAACGGATAAATTTGGGGACGAATTTAAAAACAAACGCATGGATATTACGGTAAACGAACTACAAAAGCGCATTGAGAGCGGCGAAAAACTCAATTTGATAGACGTAAGAGAAGAGTACGAGTACGAAGCCGACAACATAGAGGGCTTACTGATACCTCTCGCCGACCTACCGCACCGCCTCGAAGAAATAGAAGACTGGCGAGACCAAGAAGTACTGGTACATTGCCGCTCGGGCAAGCGCAGCGAAACCGCCCAGCGTTATATGGAAAACCAAGGCTTTACCAACGTCCGTAATGTGATTGGTGGTATGTTGGCTTATAGAGAGTTATAGAGCCAAAGCCGCTGTAGCAAATTCCAATGCCCGTCTTTCGGCCCAAGTAAACTCGTCATTTGGTACTATAAACCCAACATGACCGCCAGTTTGTGGGCTTTCTGCAAAAATTAGTGCGTGTTTTTGAGCTAACTTTAACGGTACACACTCGGGCGTAAGAATTGGGTCATTGTGGGCATTACATACCAAAACAGGCACGCTCGTACCGCCAACGAAGTTGATGGCAGAGGCTTGTTCATAAAAATCGTCAGCATTTTGGTAGCCGCCAAGAGGAGCAGAAAAGAAGTCGTCAAAGTCTTTCCAGATTTTTACTTTTTTTATCAAGTCCAAGTCAAGACGGTTAGGGTACATCTCGGCTTTAATCTGTATTTTCTCAAATAATTTGCCCATAAACCGCTTTCTATAAAACCGATTGCTCGGCCAGTCTAAAAGCTCGGCACTTGATTTGAGGTCGGTTGGAGCCGAAACGGCTACCCCCGCCCGAATCTGGTCAGGTATCTTAGTGCCGTTTACCCCCAAATATTTGAGTGTAATGTTTCCACCCATACTAAAACCAACCAAAACTACATTTTTGTAGCTGCTGGTAGCCAGCCCATGCCTGATTACCTCATTGATGTCGCCGATTTCGCCATGATTATAAAGCCTAAATGCTCGGTTCATTTCGCCACTACACGAGCGGCAGTTCCAGGCCAGTACGTCCCAGCCATTTTGAGCAAACAACTTGGCCGTACCTTTTATATAATGCCGATGCGAGTCGCCCTCTAAGCCGTGAGTGAGTACTACGAGTTTGTCGTTGTTGTTTTTTAACCAATCCATATCAACAAAATCACCGTCTGGCAGCGTGAGCCGCTCACGGGTGTAGTTTACGCCCTCAATTTTTCGGAATACACTTGGGTAAATTGTCTGTAAATGGCCGTTGAAAAGTAAAAGTGGTGAGCCTGAGTAGGTTGATTGAGCGATGATTGGCATAAATAGATTTACGAATTTTATATAAATGTCGTTTAGTTAAGAGTTCGGTGAAGACACCAAACTCGGTTGGCTACCGTGGTTTGTGTCTTCACAAACCACTTATTTTCTTAACTAAACGACATT
>JAYVJH010000443.1:0-1872 GCA_043769455.1 Runella sp.
TGAAGGACTTGATATGCGAAACTATACCTACGCCCAATTTGGCAAAGCAGTATTGATGCAACCCAACGAAACAGCTTGGCAAGTATTTGACGACAAGGCGTTTAAGCTGCTTTATTCTGAATACAAAACACACGATGCAAGTTTTGTAGAAGCTGATAGTTTGGAAGAATTAATCGAAAAAATGAACGGCATTGATAAAACCCAAACCCTCAAAACCATTCGGACATACAACGAAGCGGTTGATGAGTCTCGCACTTTTGACCCAACCATCAAGGACGGAAAAAGTACCACGGGGCTGCCTTTGAACAAAACCAACTGGGCCAATAAAATTGATACACCCCCATTCAGAGCATACCCCGTTACGGGTGGTATTACGTTTACTTATGGTGGCCTGAAAGTCAATACAAAGGGGCAAGTTTTGGCCGAAAACAATAAACCAATAGCTGGGCTTTTTGCTTGTGGTGAAATGGTAGGTGGTGTGTTTTTTTATGGCTATCCAGGTGGCTCAGGTCTTACGTCAGGTACTGTTTTTGGCCGACAGGCTGGGGCATCAGCGGCTGATTTCATCAAGCGATAATCTACTTTTATTTTTGTTGTAATTATACTATTTTCCAACCCTATGAAAAACACAATCTTTTCTGCATTCGTAATTTCTGTGTTTCTGGGGTGTAAAACTATCAGAAACGACGGTAGTAGTATTTTACAAAATATCCCCCCATTCGTACAGTTAAGTTCCAACGCCATTCCCGCAACTTTTATGCGTGGCGGTACATCGAGAGGCCCTTTTTTTGATAAAAGAGATCTGCCAACGAATACAATCGAACGCAATCGTATTTTATTAAAGATAATGGGTAGCCCCGACCCCAAACAGATTGACGGCTTGGGCGGAACAGTTAGCGTAACAAGCAAAGTAGTGATGGCCGAGCCGTCAAAACGCAAAGGCATTGATGTCGATTATTTGTTTGCACAGATAGACATCGACAAGCCGATTGTCGATACCCTACCGCCTTGTGGTAATATGATGGCTGGCGTAGGGCCGTTTGCTATCGAAAAAGGTTGGGTAAAAGCTACCATTCCCGAAACTCGTGTGATGATTTATAACATCAATACCAAATCAACGATTGAAGAAATAGTACAAACACCAAACGGAAAAGTAGTTTACGAGGGTAACGTCCACATAGACGGCGTACCAGGCACGGCCGCCCCTGTGATACTTAATTTGTTTGATTTGGTAGGTGGCAAAACAGGCAAACAGTTTCCGACTGGTAAAGTCAAAGAAAAAATCAACGACATTGACGTAACAATTATAGATGCCGGCCAAACGATGGTACTACTCAAAGCGGTAGATTTGGGAATAAAAGGTGATGAGGACGAAGCATTTTTTAAAGAAAACACCGCACTAATGGCCAAACTCGAAGCCATACGCCTCGAAGCTGGCCGCCGTGCAGGAATGGGCGATGTAAAAGATGGAGTATTGCCAAAAATAGGCATTTTGTCAGCCCCAAAAGATAAAAAAAACAATATTCAAGGACGGTACTTGACCCCAAGAACGTTGCACCCAAGTTTTGCCGTAACGGGTTCGATAGCAGTGGGTACGGCTCTCAAAGTAAAAGGCACAGTAGCAGCAGAAGTTGGGCAAGAAAATGGCCAAAGCCGTGAACTTGTCATTATAGAACACCCCTCTGGTATAATTGAAAGTAATATTGAAATGAAAATAAAAAATGGACAATTAGAACTCGAAAAAGCAGGCTCAATACGAACCGTGAGGAAGATAATGGAAGGATATGTTTACTACTAAAAAGCCCCCTAACCCCGCGCGGCGTACCGTCCAGAGGGGGAGCCAAAAATAAAGTTCCCCCTCTGGACGGTACG
>JAYVJH010000444.1:0-3049 GCA_043769455.1 Runella sp.
CCAGCCCTTTCATGTCTTTGCCGCCCGCATCAACACCAGCAAAATTAAAACCCCCAAACTCGTCTTTTAGGTCTTTAATGACCTTTGTAACTGGTGGCACTTCGGCTTTGGCTTTGTTTGCAAAAACTACTAAATCCCGTGTAGATTTGTCCATGATAGCGGCCAAGTTCGTGGCACTAAAAGCCCTCGTAATGCTACCAACCAAACCCAACACCCCACCCAAAGCAGTCTGAATTATACCAACAATACCGTTCCAAACATTCTTGACAACATTCTTGGCCGAATCCCAAGCATTTGCCCAGTTGCCCTTAAACAGACTTGTAAACACTTGTAATATATTTATCAAAGCCCCAAAAACAGATTTGCCAATAGCTACCAATGGCTCAAAAATGCCCGCATTTTGCAACCAGCTTTTTATGCTTTGCCAATGGTAAACAATAGCCGCCACCGCTACACCCACCCCTATCACGATCACTCCAATAGGACTAATCAAAGCCGCAAACCCTGCCGATAAAACAGGTAAAATGCTGATAATACCACCGATAGCCAGCAATATAGGCGGCACAACAATAGCCAACCCACCAATGGCCAATATAGCCTTTTGAGCCACTGGCGACAATGAAATAAACGCATCGGTTAGGCCACCGATAGCCTCCGTTATTTTGGCAATAACACCTTCAATACTAAAATTAGTATCAATAGATTTGCCAATTTTGGACATTTGAATAAACACAAAGTCGCTCAAATTCTCAAAAGCATTATTGATGCCCCCCGTAGCCTTCGGTAGTTTTTCGAGTTGGTCGAGTATCTTAGCTATAACCTCTTTGCCCGTAAAACCCAGCTTTGCGATTTTTTCAGTATCAATCGTGCCAAAGGCTTGTTGTAATGCCTTGCCGACCTGTGGTACATACTCTTTGATAATGCGAATATCAGCCCCAAAGCCACCTGTCTTAGTGGCAAGCTGCGTAAGCTGCACGCCAAGCCCTGCCAGTTCGTTTTTACCCTTGCCGACTGAGGCCAACGCATTGCCAAACCCCAACAACGACCGCTTAGACTCGTTGGCACTAAAACCAGCCGCTCTAAAAGACGTATCTAATTTAATAGCTTCTTTGTAGCCAAGTCCAGGCATTTTGGCCACCTCGAGCAGTTCGGCCAATCGTTTTTTGAGCGAAACAGAGTTAGTTTCAACAGTTGCCAAGCCACGTATAAGACTGTCAGACTCACGAGCGGCATTAACAAAACCCTTGCCCAACAACGCCAACGGCACCGACAACGCTACCGACATCGAAGCCCCGACTTTTGACATATTATCGCCAAACTTCTGAACATCTATGCCAGACTGATTAAAAGCACTCGTAATGCCTCGCCCAATCTTTCCTGCTTGAATACCCAATTCCTGTAACTGTGTCCGCACGGTAGCCATGCCAGCCCGAAAGCCGCTCAACTCTGCACCAATAGTTATCGACAATCCTCTGATATAATCCATTTTTTGCAGTTGTAAGTTATAACTATCAAAGCCCCAACATTTTAGCAAAAGCCTTGTTGGCTTTTACTTCGTTTTCTTGGTCTTCAATCTGTTTTTGTTTTTGTTCACTGTTGAGCGTCCACAAGTCCGAGGGTTTTGTACCCTCTTTGTGGTAAGGCATCGTAATCAAAAAAGTAGCACGCCGTACCAACTCCTCATCGTATTCTCGTACTCGATACCAACCATCAATTTTAGTCATCAAGTCTCGAAGCGTAAGCCCCCAAAAGTCTGCAGGGCTAAGACCTAACAACCCAATACCTTGAAATTCTAAACTCTCAAACGTTACTCGGGTTGTGGATAAGGCGTTACTGTCGCCTTTTTTTTGGTATCGTCAATCGGCTCGGCAGTGGCTTTGTCTGCGCCCATAATCGACCCAATAGACTCAACCATAGCCGCCATAGCCCCTTGCAGTTCTACCGACCCCATGCCCAGTTCCTCAATCCATTCGTAACCCTCACAAATCGTGTTAGTACTATTTTTGTTGGCCGCATTGGCCGCATTGGCCAACATCGAAGCAATAAAATCTAAGGCTTTGAAAGTATCAGTAGAGCCGTCAATTTTGCCAAGCGTTTCCAACAACACGTCCAACGTCGTACCCAACTCTATACAAGTCATACGCATTGCCCACATCGAGAATCGTAGGGCTATGCTCTTGTTTCCAATTTTTAAACTATGTATTCCAATCATTGTATTTAACTGATAACTGATAACTGATAACTGACTAAGCGTAAGGCGCAACCGTAGGCGCACCTGAGCCAACGAAGCTAAACGACATCTCGCAACCTGTTTCATGGGTTGCCGATATTTCGACATTTTCCAAGAAAATCAAGCCCGTAATCGTAGCATCGCCCGTAACGCGGGTCGTAAATCGTGCTTGTACCAAGCGGTCGCCTGTCAGAAACTCATCTAACAATCGCTGCAAATTTGCTTTGCCTGTTGCAGGGTCAAACTCTACAAAACCCGACCCCGAGCCTTTCCAGTTTTTTCGGCCTCCAATAAACTGCCCCCAACCAACTGAATCTTTGCTCGAAATGTCTATTTTTTCAGAATCAAAACTCAGCTTTACCTCTTTTTCGCGAGACAAGACCTCCCAACTGCCAGCCGTACCGCCAGCAAATTCTATTCTAAAACTACTTGCATTAAATGGCCCTTGTGTCATGTTTTTATTTTTTAAATGTTAAAAATCTGTTAAAATAGTACTATTCAACAACAACCAAGCAGGCGGCACAAATACCCCTTGCTCAACTATCAATAGTTTGTATCTCAATATTTTACGAATCAAGTACTTGCCAGCAATCGGCTGGGCAATAGACCCAAAGCCAATTATTTCACATCGTGCCGTTATTATCTTAAAATGATTTGTTACCAAATCAACAACCCCTTTTCGTGGTTGTATTGCGGCCATTATCGTATCGGCTATTTCGTCTATTCTTTTATTGCCACCTGCCCCAATCAAAGACGAGTCTGTAATGTCAATGTCTATGCCAACCACCCCGCCGAAGTCTTCTTTGTTAAAATCCTCGA
>JAYVJH010000445.1:0-5739 GCA_043769455.1 Runella sp.
GCTCTTGTTATTTCGTCAAGTGGCTGCAACGTTGTACCTATCGAAATGGCCGAGTTGTTTCAAAAACAAAACATAAAAGTAGTTGCTATCGTTACCCAGCAACACCTCGAACAAAGCACCAGCAAACGAGTAGATGGCCTAAAATTAAGTGATTTTGCAGATTTGGTACTCGACACAGGCGCACCAGTTGGTGATGCCATGATAGACATAAAAGGCTTAGACACACCCGTTGCCCCAGGCTCTACCATAGGCGGAGCCTTGCTCATAAACTGCCTAAAAGCCGAAGTCGCTAACCTGCTGACCAAAGCAGGCCGCCCACCAAAAGTGCTTTCGGCGGCCAATAAAGTAGGAGCAACACGAGCCATTGAACTCTTTGAAAGTGCTTACGACGAACACGCTCACCGATTGGCCAAACTCTATGCCAAAGTCGGGGTGCCGTCTTATGTTGCGGAGATGTAAATATATAAAAAACAAAGCCACAAACTATGACAATAGCTCGTATTCAATACTTTTACATTTTTCTGTTTCTCAGTCTTTGTATCGAATCAAATCCAAACCAATATCTTTTCTGTAATATTTTCCTTCAAACTGTATCTTGGCGGCCATTTTTTGAGACTTGTTTACTGCACCTTCCAGCGAGTTGGCCAATGCCGTTACCGCCATCACCCGCCCGCCGTTACTTACTATTTGGCCATTGGCTAAGGTCGTTGTGCCTGCATGAAAAACAATCGTATCGTCCATTGGTTCTGATTCGGCAATGGCTTTGCCTTTTTGGTACGCTTCGGGGTAGCCACCCGACACAAGCATAGTCGTAACTGCAGTCTGAGGGCTAACGGCAAGTTCTATTTCGTTTAATTTTTGGTCGGCAGCAGCAGCCAGTAGCGTTACAAAGTCTGTTTGAAGCCGTGGCAATACTACTTCAGTTTCGGGGTCGCCCATTCGAGCGTTATATTCTATCACATACGGCTCATCTTTGTAGTTCATTAGGCCAATAAAAATAAAACCAACATATTTGATACCCTCGGCTTGCAAACCTGCCAAAGTGGGTTTGACTACTTTCTCTTCTACTTTTTGCAAATAATTTTTTGTAGCAAATACCACTGGCGACACTGCGCCCATACCGCCTGTGTTAAGCCCCATATCATATTCGCCGATGCGTTTATAGTCTTTGGCCTCAGGCAATATTTTGTAGTTTACACCGTCTGTCAATACAAAAACCGATAACTCAATACCCTTCAAAAACTGCTCAACCAATACCTTATTACCAGCTTCGCCAAATTTGCCACCCAGCATTTCTCGTAGCGATGTTTGGGCTTCTGCCGTGCTTTCGGCTATGATTACGCCTTTGCCAGCGGCAAGTCCATCGGCTTTGATAACAACAGGCAAACTGTGGGACTCTAAATATTGTAGCCCTTCTTCGAGGCTTTGGGCTGTAAATGTTTGTGATGAAGCAGTCGGAATACCATATTTGAGCATAAAACTCTTTGAAAAATCTTTGCTACCCTCCAACTGCGCCCCTGCGCTGTCGGGCCCAACGAGTTTGAGATATGACAAATCGACACGGCCTTGCAAAAAATCTATCACTCCTCGAACGAGCGGCTCTTCGGGGCCCACAACAACCATGTCTATTTGATTGTCGATAATAGTATCAGCCAGAGCCTCAAAATTATTGTAGTCAATAGCTAAGTTGGTAGCAACTTGAGCTGTACCTGCATTGCCTGGTGCAACAAACAAAGCCCCGCAGTTGGGGCTTTGGGCGAGTTTCCAGGCAAAGGCGTGTTCTCTACCTCCCGAACCCAATATGAGTATATTCATCTGGTTAATGTATAATTTTGAGTTTTTCAATACCAAATATCGGCTTTTTGTTTGGTTATATAACCCATTGTAGCAACTTAAAAGCAAAAAACGGCATATTGCCGAAGTTGTAAACCATAAAAATATTAAAAATCAAGTTACTGTAAACTAAGTGGTTGCTTATAAATAAACTACATTGGTATCGGTAGAACGGTTGATACAAAATTTTGTTTGTGAGACAATTATACAAAAACCGTACCCCCATCTAAATTTACGCAACTACTCACTTTGATTTTTAATGAATTATCTTGATTATCAAAACCAAAATTGAGCAAATAGATACGTCAATCCACTGATTATAAATACATTAGGACTTACGCAAAAAACAATTAAGTAGTCGTGAGTTAAATACAATGCACTTAATCAGCAAGTTATTAAAATAAAAATACCGTATTACTTTTGAATAAGTACTAATCAAAATCAGAGACAATTTCTGTAAGTAACGGCAAGCTATACTCTCGTTAGCTTCGGTCGGGAGGCAGTGCAATGGCCATACGGCGGCGCAGGTAGCGTTCTCGGGCTACGCTTTCGAGTACGGCCAATAGCTCAACGATAGTCGCAGACGACAAACCACCATAGACCACAGCATCGATTTCTCTGAGGGTAACACCCAGCTTTTCGCTCGACAGACTATCGGCTATTTCTTTGGAGGTAAAAGTCTCAAAGGGTTTATTTTCGAGACGGTGCAGGTATGCTTTCCAGAGTACAACGGCTTTTTCGACATTTTCGAGGCCGCTTTTTTTGTTGATTTTGAGTTTGAGGCGATTAAAATTACTACTAAAATCTTGCTTGCGCCTATACAACTGATACAGTTGCCATTGTCGGCCTATTTGTTTGCCAAAAAACCAATAAATAGTCAAAGACAGGAAGACGATAGTAATCAGAATTAGAAAAATATACGGATAGTTGGGTTGTTGCAAAATAATCTGGAAGGCCGTATCTTCTTTGAGTTTTAGTGTGTCTTTGGTTTGTATCAGTCGGGTCATCATCACGGAACGGCTATACGAATAGTTGGCCGTACAATCTTGTTCTGTTATGACCCAAATAGGGAGGCTCAATTTTTGAACCGAGGCAAGGTCAAACGAAATGAGCGTATAAACGGCGCTATCTAAGCTACCTGTTTTGTCGGTTCGGGTGTCAAAATAGTCGTGTTTGAGTACTTCAAAGGGATCAAAATTATAGTTGGTGTCTGGAAAAACCACCTCAATATCAGGATTATGTTTGAAACTAAGCGAAAACTGAAAAGGCTTGCCAACTGCAATACTATCTGTCAGAAAACGGCCTTTGGGCCGCTGGGCTATACTGGGGGCTAATGTAAAATAGAAAGTGTAGGATAGAAAAATAAAAACTCTACGTTTCATTTTTTTACAAATTTAACATACACTTCTCGCAATGGTTTGGGGCTGGGGCTTATTTTCGACTCTGTACCATTGCCTCGTGCCTCAGTGTCTATTCTCACAAAACTAATACCCCCATTTATCATAAGATTTTTGAGTTCATAAGCTCTTTTGATGGCCAGCATTTTGTTGGTGAGCGGTAGCTGTGCATCGTTGGCATATACAATAAATCTTACTTCGGCAGTTGGGTATTTTTTGAGCAAGCCAACCAACCCACCAATGGCGGTGCTTACTTCGGGTTTGGATTTTAAACTATTATCTTCAAAATCTACATTGTCAAATCTAAACGTTCGGCCTTTGGCTTTGGTTGTGTCTGCCAAATAGACTTGCATAGGGTTTGGGTTTGTGGTCGGTGTGGCTACTGCAGGCAGTGGCTCGGGGGTTGTGGTAGTATCTGGTACTTTGTTTGCACTCGTATCAGCTGGCTCTACAATTATCCTTGCTTCGTTTTGGGCTATTTCGGTCGAGTCTGTGTTGTCGGTTGTGGTACTTTTAATATTGTTCCAAACATAAAGCCCGCCCACCACTAAGGCCACCGCACCAAGTCCTACACCAATCCATTTAAAGACAGGAGCATAATTGGTTGCGGTTTTTTCATAGTCGTTATTATTCAAAAACGGTGTCTGAGAGTCATCTTTTGTGGCAGGGGTTGTATCAGTAACAACAACGTCTTTTGGGGTAGTATTTTGGGATACACTAAAATTGGTAAGTAAATGCCCAATACCAGTTGCTTCAATGATATTGGCATTGTCGGCAGGCGATACTTCCAGCAAGCCTTCCCGTTGGTCGCCCAGATAAGAAGCCAGCGATTCAGGGCTTAGATTTTGAGTTTTTATCTGGTTGCGTAATGTACTCGTTATCAACAACGTACTGACTGTACAGAGTATCGATGACTTGCTGTTACGCATACTTGTTGTCTTACTGATGAGACCAATCACAGAGCTTTTTACGTTTGGCAATATAGTATTCAAAATTTTGTCGCCTTGCGCTGCCAACTGTGCAAGACCATCGGTACTTTTGAGGCTATTGGTGAGGTCGTTATCATCAAAAGTTATTTTACTGATTTGGTCATGTACCAGTTTCATACCTGTTTCCGAACCTACTCGCTTGATCAACGACCCAACCAAACCTACTGCCGACACATCAAACGCTTTTTGAATATTTGTCGGTTTTTCTTGAGTCAGTTCGGCAATTTGCGCCACAACTTTTTCGCTTGTTATATTTTTTAGCAAACTAAAGAGACTCATATTGTTGATTGTTAGGTTGTTGATATTATATTTTAGCATGCGAAATTAACAAAAAAAACAAGTCCATTCACTTCTTTTGTGTTTTCTTTGTAAATAATCCAAAACAATGGTGGTTTTGTACTTAATTTGGCACTTCAAAACATAAAAAAATCGTTAATGATACTCGTTACAGGTGCAAATGGCTTGGTCGGGGCGGCCATAGTGAGGTGCTTACTCAAAAACAACCAAGCTGTCAGGGCTTTAAAAAGAAGCAACAGCGACATAAGCTCATTGGCAGATGTAGAAACGCAAATCGAGTGGGTAGAAGGCGATGTATTGGACATTAGCTCTCTCGAAACAGCCATGATCGGTATCTCACTGGTGGTTCATACGGCTGCGATGGTGTTTTTTTCGCCCAAACAACGAAGCCAGATGTATAAAGTCAATGTCGAAGGCACGGCCAATGTCGTCAATGTGTGTATGGCGATGGATGTCAAAAAATTGGCCTTTGTGAGTTCGATAGCAGCCATAGGACGACCAGATGTGAGTCATGTTGATATTCAAAAAGCAATCAATATCAACGAAGAGCAAAAATGGGAAGACTCACCGCTCAATTCTCATTATGCCAAAAGCAAATATCAAGCCGAGCTGGAAGTATGGCGAGGTATAGCCGAAGGACTGCCTGCGGTGATTGTCAATCCGTCTATAATTTTGGGCGAAGGCGACTGGACTCGCAGCAGTACACAACTTTTTAAGTATGTATATGACCAAAACAAATTTTATACCCAAGGTCTCGTCAATTATGTAGATGTGCTGGACGTAGCCTCCATTACTGTTCAGTTGTTGTTGTCTGATATTGAAAACGAGCGTTTTATACTCAACGCAGGTACGACTACATACAAAGATCTGTTTGAGCAAATTGCACAGGGCTTCAATCAAAAAGCACCCTCGATTGGTATTTCGCCTTTTATGTCAGAAATAATATGGCGAATAGAAGCCATACGGTCGTTTTTTACTGGCAAAAACCCACTCATAACCCGTGAAACTGCCAAAAGCGCACGCACTCGATTTGAATATGAGAGCGATAAAATTCAGAAAAAAATCAATTTTTCATTTATTCCATTGTCTCAAACCATCAAACGAGTAACCGATAGCATCAAAAACAAATAACTACCTATGAATCTTTTTGACAATACTCCCAATAAAAAATTCGACAAAGAGCCACAGTCTCGTGTCATTATTCGTTTTCAAGACTGCGACCC